>DATJFX010000034.1:0-10745 GCA_035495465.1 Candidatus Methylomirabilota bacterium | reverse complement strand
ACGAACTGGATCAACATCCGAAGAGTAATTATCTTTTGAATGATTACATAGGAAAAACTGGCGCTGAATACCAGTTTGAAGATTTTTTGAAGGGAATACCCGGCAAAAAACAAGCCGAAGTAGATGCAGATGGCAATTATAAAAAAACTTTAGCGGAAGTGCCAGCGGTTCCCGGCAACAACGTAGTTTTAAATATTGATTATGATTTACAAAAAACTATTTATGACTCGTTAACTGCGGAGATGGCTAAAATCCATGCCACCAAAGCCGTGGCCATTGCTACAAATCCTCAGACCGGAGAGGTGTTATCTCTGTTGTCCCTGCCGTCTTTTGACAATAATATGTTTGCCCGGGGGATTAGCCAGGATGAATACAATCAATTATTGAATGATAAAAATAATCCCTTACTGGATCGCGCCCTCTCAGGAACATATCCGCCGGGATCCACGATTAAACCCATGATGGCTCTGGCTGGCCTTTCGGAAGGTGTTATCACGCCAACCACGAAAATTCTGGATGACGGTGTGATTCGAGTCGGCGCTTTTACTTTTTACGGCTATGAACACAGTGGGTTGGGAATTATGGATGTTTATACGGCGATTGCGAAATCTTCGGATATTTATTTTTATACAGTGGGCGGAGGCAATGCTAAAACTTCAGTTAAAGATGGATTAGGGCCGGATCGAATTGCTACTTATCTTCGGAAATTTAATTTGGGAAAAACTTTAGGAATTGATTTGCCCAATGAAAAACCAGGACTAGTCCCAGATCCGGCTTGGAAGCAGGCTACGGTGGGGGATAAATGGTATTTGGGAGATACTTATCACGAATCCATCGGGCAGGGAGATGTCTTAGCTACACCTTTGCAAGTAAACTCATGGACAGCCACGATTGCGAATGGAGGAAAAGTCATGCAGCCTTATGTGTTAAATCGAGTACTAGGTAAAGACGGACAAGTTTTACAAATGGGTAGCCCTAAAGTTCTAGTTCAAAATATTTTTGATCCTACCAATATTAAGATTGTGCAGGACGGGATGCGTCAAACAGTAACGTCCGGCACGGCACGGTCGCTCAATACAGTGCCGGTCGAAATTTCGGGCAAAACGGGCACAGCGCAATTCGATGCTCGGGATTTATCGAAAACCCATGCCTGGTTTACCTCTTACGCGCCATCGAGTAATCCTCAAATTGCTCTTACGATCTTGATAGAATCCGGCGGCGAAGGTAGTTCGGTTTCTGTGCCAGTAGCCAAACAAGTATATACATGGTGGGCTCAAAACCGTTATAATAAGTAAGCTACCTTTATGATACAAAATCCACCACCACTCCAGGATTTGAAAAAAATAGGCGGGCCGATCCGCAATCCGAACCAAGAACATCGCGAAAGTCTCAGTAATCTGGAGAAATTAGCAGTCTGGATCACGGAACATGTGGGCACTATGGGTTTTTTCCTGATCATTTTTGCTTGGACAGTGTTTTGGATTGGGTGGAATACTTGGGGGCCGATGCAAAATCGGTTCGATCCATTGCCCAGATTTGCTCTTTGGGTTTTTATTTCAAACATCATCCAAATTTTTATGATGCCCCTGATTATGGTCGGGCAAAATTTGCAAAGCCGCCATTCTGAGTATCGAGCTGAAGCGGATTACGAAGTCAACATAAAAGCCGAAGCCGAAATCGAAGCTATTTTAGCCCATTTGGAATTACAAAACCAATTAATTTTTTCCATCCTGGGCCGATTAGAGGCAGACAAAAAAATTAAAAATGAAACAACCGAAAAATAATAAAGTGGAGCAATTCTGGCATATGCTGGGTCCGGGTTTGACTACCGGAGCGGCGGATGACGATCCCGCAGGCATTGCCACTTATTCCCAAGCCGGGGCGTCTTTTGGTTTTGGTTTTTTATGGACAGCACTTTTTACTTTTCCTTTCATGGCCATTGTGCAGGAGATGTGCGCCAGAATTGGTTTGGTAACAGGCAGGGGATTGGCCAGCGCTATCCGAGTGCATTACTCAAAAAGTATTTTGTATATTTGCGCTTTTTTATTGTTTGTCGCAAATACATTTAACTTAGGTGCGGACTTAGGAATAATGGCCAAAGCCATTCAATTAGTGATTCACAGTAATTTTACCCTGACTTTGATTTTTATCGCTTTTTTAAGTTTGGTTCTGCAGATTTTTACTTCTTACCAGTCTTATGCAAAAGTTTTAAAGTGGTTATCTCTAATTTTGTTTTCTTACGTTATAACTGCTTTTTTCGTCCACATCGCCTGGCGCGACGTTTGGCATGATTTAGTACTGCCTAAAATTTCTTTTAACAAACAAGCTTTGGTTTTTCTTATGGCAATTTTAGGCACGACTATTTCACCGTATTTATTTTTTTGGCAGACCTCGCAGGAGATAGAGGAAGAAATTTTGGAAGGTCAGAAATCCATCAGGCAAAGACAGATAACCCCTTCCGCGCAAGTTAAAAAAATGCGATGGGATGTTTGGGGCGGAATGTTTTTATCGAACCTGGTCATGTTTTTTATAATCGTCGTTTCCGCTGCGACTTTTTATCAATATGGCATTAGTGACATAAAAGATGCGGCCCAAGCAGCTTTAGCCCTAAAACCCTTAGGCGGCGAATGGGCATATCTGCTGTTTACTTTAGGAATTATCGGCACTGGCATGTTGGCCGTGCCAATTCTGGCCGGATCTTCGTCTTATGCTATTTCCGAAAGTTTCGGCTGGCATGAAGGGCTGTATAGAAAATACCGCAAAGCCCAAGCCTTTTATGGGATTATTATTTTATCAATGTTCGTGGGATTGGTTATGAATTTTTTGCACCTGGATGCGATTAAAATGTTGATTTATTCCTCAGTGCTCAATGGCCTTATCGCGCCAGTAATTTTGGTGGTTATTGTTCTTTTGTCTTCCAATTCTAAAATTATGAAAGAATGGACCAATCATCCGCTAGTTACTTTCTTAGGGTGGTTAATTACGATTATTATGACTATTGGAAGTTTTCTGACCATCTGGTTTTTGGTAAGAGGTTGACAATCTTATAAATATTGACTAATATTGTGTCGTATTAACAAAGGACCCAAGCGGGCCCTTTTAAAAGGTAAAAAAATGAATAAGGCCGTATTACTTACAGAAGATGGACTAAAAAAGCTGCACGAAGAATTAAAGGTATTGAAAGAGGAACGCCGCAAAGAAGTTATTGAGCGGATCCAAGAAGCAGTAAGCCATGGAGATTTGTCGGAAAACGCAGATTATGCCCAGGCAAAGGAAGAGCAAGCATTTATCGAAGGGCGGATTCAGGAAATAGAAGAAATGCTCAAAAATGCGGAAATCATCGAGCATAGCAGCAACCGGAATATTGTAAGTATCGGATCGACCGTCGTTTTAAAAGTTAATGGGAACGAAGTAAAGTACACTATCGTAGGAGCGAACGAAGCAAATCCCGCGGCCGGTAAAATTTCTAATGAATCTTTAGTTGGTAAATCCTTACTGGGCGCGAAAAGAGGAGATAAAGTGGCTGTACAAACCCCGGCTGGTAAAACGGAATACGAGATATCCAATATTGAATAATAATTTTATTATCCCCCGCCAAAGCGGGGGATTTAATTTGCCTTTTTTAGCAATAGATGAAACAATAAGCGTATGGAAAATAAATTGGCAACTGCAGTTTTTGGGGGTGGCTGCTTCTGGTGCACAGAAGCGGTTTATCGCCAGTTGAAAGGAGTAGAATCCATTACTTCCGGCTATGCTGGCGGCACGGTCCCAAATCCAACTTATGAACAGGTCTCTTCCGGGCGCACCGGGCATGCGGAAGCTATACAAATCGATTTTAATCCGGACGAAATCAGCTTTAAAGATATTTTAAATGTTTTTTTTGCAACGCATGATCCGACCACATTAAATCGCCAGGGGAATGATGTGGGAACACAATATCGTTCCGCTATTTTTTATACTGATACCACCCAACGCGATCAAGCTTTGGAGTTTATAAGCCAGCTGACGAAGGACGAAATTTATGATGATCCGATTGTTACGGAAGTTGTGCCTTTAGATAAATTTTGGCCTGCTGAAAGTTATCACCAAAGATATTACGAAACCAATCAAAATAAACCTTATTGTCAGCTGGTGATCAGTCCGAAAATTGCCAAACTTCGCGCTAAATTTGCGCCATTATTAAAATCGGAATAACAAATACCCAAACTTAATGTTTCGAGTTTTGAAAAAATTAGGCAAACTGATTTTATTTGTTTTTTTATTAGTAGTGGCAGGTTTTACTGCTGCTAAATTTTATCAGTCTAAAACTCAACCCTGCGGTCAACCGATTCAGTATTCTTTGGATCAGTTTGACCCCAAATTTAAAATTTCCCAGACAGAATTTTTAGCCGACATTCAAGCGGCGGAAAAAATCTGGGAAGACGCGGCGCATCGGAATCTTTTCCAATATTCTTCTAATGGTAATCTAAAGGTAAATTTAATTTACGACTCACGCCAAGAAGCTACGGATAGACTTAAAAGTCTTGGTTATACGATTGAAGATACTCAGGCTTCTTATAATCAATTAAAAGCTCGGTACGAAACGGAATTATCTGAATACAATCAAAAAAAGGCTGCATTGGATGCGGAGGTCTCGGATTTTAATAAACAACAGGCTTCTTATGAACAAGCAGTAAATTACTGGAATACCCACGGCGGCGCACCAAAGTCCACAGCCACCCAACTTAATCGGGAATATCTAACTCTGAAAACCATGGCGGATCAGATCAATAAAGATAAAGATGCCCTTAATTTATTAATCAACGATTTAAACGCCCTAATCAATGTCTTAAATACCGTAGGCAGCCAACTGAATTTAAATGTTTCAACTTATAATAATATCGGGAAAGCTCAAGGCGAGGAATTTGAAGAGGGTGTTTATATAAAAGACGGAAACAGCACCCAAATCGATATCTACGAATTTAGCGATCAAAATCAATTAATCCGAGTCTTAGCCCATGAACTCGGTCATGCTTTAGGCTTACAGCATGTCGATGATCCGCAAGCCATCATGTATCGCTTAAACCAAGGCCAAAATCACAACGTGACAGCTGCGGATATTTCAGAGTTAGAAAGAGTGTGTAAAATTTCCTTATAACTTTGAAAATATAACTTTTTATGGTATAATATGAAGAGTTAATCCTACTAAATGACAGAAAAAATCGAAGAATTACGCCAAGTTCGAATACAAAAACTTGAACAGTTAAAAAAAGACGGCATAGATCCCTATCCAGTGCATTCCGAGCGTACACACAGTGTGGGGCAAGCATTGGAGAAATTTGAAGAATTATCCGGCGGTAAAAAAGAGATTGTTTTGGCCGGACGTATTCGGTCTATCCGAACGCATGGTAAATTAACCTTTGCCAATATTGAAGATGCCTCAGGTGCAATTCAGTTATTGCTTAGGAAAGATGCTTTGGGAGAAAAATTTGACCAATTCAGCACTTTGCTTGATATGGGAGATTTTGTTCAAGCTCGGGGAACTTTAGCTTTATCGAAAACAGGCGAAAAAACTTTAGAAGTTTTAGACTTTCAATTACTAACCAAATCTTTGCGGCCCGTGCCGCAAAATTATTTTGGTTTGAAAGATTTGGAAGTCAAACTTCGAAAAAGATATTTAGATTTAATCGCCAACCCAGAAACTCGGGAATTATTTCGGAAGAAAGCAATTTTTTGGAAAACAATCCGCGAATTTTTAGAAGCAAAAGGGTTTATGGAAGTGGAAATGAATGTTCTGGAGCAAGTGCCGGGAGGGGCGGAAGCTGAGCCATTCAAAACTCATCACAATGCTTTGAATCGCGATTTTTATTTACGTATATCTCTAGAGTTGCCTCTGAAAAAACTTTTAGTCGGTGGTTTAGAACAAGTTTTTGAAATCGGTCGCATTTTTCGTAATGAAGGAATCTCTACCGAGCATTTGCAAGATTATATGCAGATGGAATTTTATTGGGCCTATGCTGATTATGAGCAACTGATGGATTTATGTCAGGACCTGTATCAGAAAATTATAAAAAACGTAACTGGCGGATTAGAAACTAGTTATGATGGGAAAACCATCGATTGGTCCGGCAATTGGCCCAGGGTTCGTTACTTCGATATTTTCCAAGAAAAAACTGGAATGGATTTAAATCAAGTTTCCGATGAAGAATTAAAAAAATATGCACAGGCTGAGCACATTAAAATGGAAAATCACGCTGGCCGTGGCCGGATCATAGATTTAATTTATAAGAAAAAAGTAAGGCCAGGATTAATTAATCCAACGTTTTTAATTAACCCGCCGATAGAAATTGAACCTCTGGCTAAGAAAAACCCCGCTAATCCTAAGGAAGTCCAAAGAATGCAGATTCTGGCCGCTGGGACCGAACTTGGAAAAGGGTTTTCAGAACTGAATGACCCGATTGACCAAAAAGAAAGATTTGAATCTCAGATGAAATTACGCGAAGCTGGGGACAAGGAAGCGCAAATGCTAGATGAGGATTTTGTAGAAGCTTTGGAATACGGCATGCCGCCTGCAGCTGGTTTTGGACTTTCCGAAAGATTATTTGCAGTGATCATGGATAAAAGTATTCGCGAAACAGTAATTTTCCCACCCATGAAAGAAGAATAAACTATGGATGTAAAAAGACCGATCGTAGGAGTGGGTATAATGATTTTTAAAGAAGATAAGGTCTTAGTAGGGAAACGAAAAGGGTCTCATGGTGCGGGAGAATACGCATGGCCTGGCGGCAAACTGGATTTTAATGAATCGATAGTGGAATGTGCAAAAAGAGAAACGCGGGAAGAAACGGGGATTGAGATAGAGAATGTAAAATTTTTGCGGTTAATGAATTTTATAAAGGATGGAAACCATTTTGTAGATATCGCGATGATCGCTGATTGGAAGTCAGGTGAACCGAAAGTAATGGAGCCGGAGAAATGTGAAAGTTGGCAATGGTATGACCAGAATAATTTACCCAAACCCCTCTTTGGGACATTACCTACTTATTTCGAAGCATTAAAAACAGGAAAAATATTTTTTGACACATAATTTATGAACAAAATTTTAATTGGTTCCAACAATCCGGCAAAAATCGAAGTCTATAGGAAACTATTGGAAGGTTTTAAATTACAAGTCCTGACTGCGAAGGATCTAAAAATTCCACCACCGGAAGACAGCGCTGTAACTTTCGAAGAAACCGCAATTGATAAAGCCAAGTATTATTACCAAAAATCCGGCATACCGTCTATCGTGGATGATGGAGGATTTGAAATTCAAGCGCTTCACCCGGAACCCGTATTCCGCGGCCGCCGATGGGTGGGTCGTGAGATGACCGATGACGAGATAATCGAAGACATTATCAAGCGCATGAAAAATATTCCGAAAAACGAACGATCCTGCAAACATATTATTGTTATGGCCTTAGCCACGCCTTTTGGCGTTTTCACAGCACACGGAGAAATGTCTGGAGTGGTCGCGGATAAGCCAAGCGATAAAAGAGTGCCGCAATTTCCATATGAATCCATTATTTATTTACCAAACTACAACAAATACTGGGCCGAACTTTCTGACGAGGAAAATGAATATTTAAGCCACCGACGAGTCGCTTTAGAAAAAATTAAAGATATTTTACAGGAATTAAGCAAGTAATTGTCAGGGAAAATATATGCTAGATATTAAATTTATTCGTGACAATAAACAAAAAGTTGAGGAAGCCATAAAAAATAAACAGCTCAATGTTAATCTTGAGCATGTTTTAAGTTTGGACGATCAACGCAGAAAATTGATTATCGAAACCGAGGCTTATCGGTCCCGTCGAAATGAGATCACGGAAAAATTAAAAAATGGCTTTGATGATATTTTGGTGGAAGAAAGCAAAAAAATTAAAGAAGCTCTCACTCGGCTCGAATTAGAACTGGAAGAAATTGAACTACAGTGGCGGCAGGCTTTGGATCAAATTCCCAATGTGCCTGTGGATGATGTCCCCGTAGGCGCTGATGAGAGTGAAAATAAAGTTTTGAAACAAGTAGGCCAAGTGCCGAAATTTAGCTTCTCGCCAAAAGACCATATGACACTGGGAGAGGACTTGGATGTGATTGATGCGGTCCGAGCGGCGAAAGTTTCTGGTGCCCGGTTTGGCTATAAAAAAGGCGATGAGGTACTACTCGAAGCGGCCTTGGTCCAATTCGTTTATAAAACTTTAACTTCTCGAGAAATAATCGGAAAAATTGCCAAGGAAGTTGATCCGAAATTATCCGATAATCCTTTTATCCCGGTTTTGCCACCTGTTATGATCAAACCTGAGGTTTACACCAGAACCGGCCGGCTGAGTCCTGAAGATGCGGATGAAAAATATAAAATGGCCAAGGATGAATTGTATTTGATCGGCAGCGCGGAACACACCTTGGTGGCGATGCACATGGATGAAACCCTTGACCTCAAGCAATTACCATTGCGATATCTTGGTTTTTCTACCTGTTTCAGAAGAGAAGCTGGCTCTTATGGTAAAGACACAAAAGGAATGCTACGCGTCCACCAATTCGACAAGCTAGAAATGGAATCCTTTACTGTTCCGGAAGTTTCTTTAGCCGAACATAAGTTTTTAGTGGCTGTTCAAGAATACTTAATGCAGGCTTTAGAATTGCCATACCAAGTGGTAATTAATTGTACCGGTGATATGGGTAAACCAAATGCCCGCCAGGTAGATATTGAAACCTGGCTGCCGGGCCAAAATAAATATCGCGAAACCCACAGCGCGGATTATATGACGGACTACCAAGCGCGGGGCTTAAATATCAAATATAAAAACCCAGATGGCACCAGCGGTTTCGTTCATACAAATGATGCCACAGCTATTGCCATGTCTCGGATCCCGATTGCCATTATGGAAAACAACCAGCAAGCAGACGGTTCTATCATGGTCCCGAAAGTTCTAGTACCGTATACTGGATTTGAATTTATAAAAAAATAAATTTTTGGACTCGGACCGATTTTTCAGACCATAAAAATCGGTCCATCGCTAACATGACATGTCGTCGCAAGTTTTAATTAGCAAATCAGCTTTGGTTCACAATCTGCGCGCCTATCGGCGCGCTATTGGTGATACCAAAGTAATGTCTGTCATAAAGTCCAATGCTTATGGACATGGCATACTTGAAGTAGCTAAGGCTATAGAAAAGGAAACGGATTGGTTTGGAACCGCTTCTGGAATGGAAGCTTTAGACCTTAGAAAAGCTGGGATTAAAAAACCGATTTTGGTTTTAAGTTTTTATGATCCAGAACAAATCGCGGACTTAGTAAAAAAGAATGTTTCTCTCGTTGTGTATGATTTAAAACAAGCGCGATTGATTTCAGCAGCTGGTAAACATTTGGGAAAAATTGCGAATGTGCATTTAAAAATAGACACAGGAACTTCCCGGCTTGGTATTTTTCAAAAAGAGGTAGCGAAATTTATAAACGAAATCATCACTCTAAAAAATATAAAAATCGAAGGCGTGTTCAGCCATTTCGCCGCTTCTGAAGAAGATTTAGAGTTTACAGAAATTCAAAATAATTTATTTAATCAAGTAGTCGAAGAATTAGAGTGGCGTGGTATAAACCCCGTCACTCACATCGCGTGTACGGCTGCAGGGATTAGAGCTTCTAAAAGCCGTCACAGTATGGTCAGATTAGGCATAGGCTTATACGGACTGTGGCCGTCCGAAAAGACCCGAGAAACGGCAAATTTTGCGTTAAAACCTGCCCTACAATGGGTCACTTCCGTGATTCAGGTTAAAACCCTTCCCAAAGGCACTTTTGTAGGTTATGGTAAGAGTTTTCAAACCACCCGCCCTACTCAGTTAGCTATTTTGCCAGTTGGGTATTTTGACGGGTTTGATCGAAAATTAAGCAACGTGGGAGAAGTGATAATTGCAGGAATTAGATGCAAAGTATTGGGACGGGTTTGTATGAATCTAATTATGGTAGATGCAACGAGCGCAAAAAATGTTAAGGTAGGCGATAAAGCGGTTTTAATTGGAAAGATGGGCAAAGAAGAAATTACTGCAGACGAGCTGGCTGAAAAAATCGGTACGATTAATTATGAAGTGGTCACTCGAATCAATCCGCTCATTCCTCGGGTTGTAAATTATTAGCCATGAAAATTTTTTCTTCTCACAGGCGAAAATTAGAACCCAAGCGCCGATTTGGCGGGCGGGAATTTCAAAACAAAGTCAAAGCGCAGTTAAATTATAAGCGCGTTTTTAACCAGCCTCGTGTGGGATGGTTTAATAATTTATGGTACAAAATCGGTTTAGGGTCTAAGATTTGGCGCTGGAGCGTATTTGTCGTATTTGTTTTGATTTTTTATTTTCTGGTTCTATCGCCGAGATTTGTAATTGCCAATATAAAAGTGTCAGGCAACAGCCAAATTAACACCCAGCAGATTTTAGATGTTTTAAATCACGAAGGGAATAATCGAATTTTTTTAATGAAAAAAGCAAGCTTTTTTCTGATGAGCCGCGGCATGGTGAATAAAATTTTGACTACAAATATCCCGACGATTAAATCTGTCACAGAATATAAACGCATCTGGCCAAACAGCGCCGAGTTAACTGTAGAAGAACGCACGCCTGGGTTTGCTTTGCGTTCGAACGGGAAATATTTTCTGGTAGATGATGAAGGGACTGTCGTGAAGCCTTTGAGCGACCCCGAAGGATTAATTTTAGCCGACGATACGGTGATTGAAGAT
>DATJFX010000033.1:0-3711 GCA_035495465.1 Candidatus Methylomirabilota bacterium | reverse complement strand
TGGAGCCGACTGTCGGGTTTGAACCGACGACCTGCTGTTTACAAAACAGCTGCTCTACCAGCTGAGCTAAGTCGGCAATACTCGGAATATTAACAAAAATGCGAAAAATATTCAACCTTGTTTATTTTTGACAGGGTTTATGCTATAATGCAAGCACTTAACCTAAGCATTTAATAAGAAATCAATAACAATATGGCAGAGACTAAGACTAAGATTTTGGTAGTGGAGGATGAAGAAATCCTGCTTACAGCCCTTTCTGAGGAGCTGAAACAAGAAGGATTTGAGGTTGTCGGGGCAAAAGACGGGGTCGAGGGTGTGGAAAAAGCAGCTTCGGACAAACCAGACTTAATCCTTTTGGATTTGGTAATGCCGCGTTTAGACGGTATCGGTGCTCTTAAACAAATGAAAGAAAATCCGGATACCAAAGAAATTCCAGTAGTTATTCTGACCAACCTTTCGGATTATGATAAAGTTTCCGATGCTCTTTCGCTCGGCGCCATGGATTATTTGGTGAAAGCCAATTATCGGCTCGAAGAATTAGTAAATAAAATTAAAACCGTAATTGAGCGGAAAAAATCTGGGATGCCAAGCATGAACCCAGTTGTCCCGCCTCAAGCTTAAATTTATGCCGGAACAAGCTGATTATCAAAATCTGATCAATGACATCGTGGCCAAGCAAATGGTTATTTTAGGTCCTGATATTGTCCTGCTCAAAGCACGGAATGTCGCGGGATTAAAACTAGACCCGAGTGGGAAAGTGGAGAGCCTCGATGGTGATCCTCAGCAAATTTTACAAAGTTTAGTCAGCGAATATATAGCGCTATCGGGCCAAATCGTAAAAAATATTTTAACGCCGGTTTTCGCAAAATATCCTCAAATTCAAGTCACAATTAAATAAAACCCAGCACTTAAATAAGTGCGGGATAAAAATAAAATATGTATTCTTTTCTTTCGGGCGGTAATTTAATTATCCAAGGATGTTTGGCAGCAATTATCGTTGGGATTTTTTACACTCTCTGGTCTTCTACGAAAGTTTACGGCGGCGTAATCGGTCAGGCCATCAGACTGCTCGGCATAGGCATGTTATTCATAACGATTGCGGTCATTGAAAGAATTTTAGTTAATTTGAATATCGTAGTTATCACGCCCGATGTGGCGTTAGCGCAGGACATTCTAAATTTGATTGGTTTGGTTTTTTTGGGTTTTGGTTTTTCAAAACTCGGTTCAGTGACCAAAGCTTAAACTTCAGATAAAAACAAAAAGTCATGGTAAGTATTGATCATAGTCAAATTTTTTTTATTCTGGCAATCTATTCCGTGATTGTCTTTGTTTTTATTTGGATTGAAAACCATCGGATGCGGCATAATCTCTTGGGAAAAGAGCATGAAATGCAGCGCCGGATGTATGAAGTCTCGATTTTGAAGGAACTTGGGGATCGAATCGGGTATTCTTTGAATGTCCAAAAAATTGTCGATGTCATCACCGGATCTTTACGTAAGTTACTGGATTATTCAACCGTTTCATATTTATTGCTAGGAGACGAAGGCCGGGTGATTTTTCACTGTATTATGGAGGAATCGGTAAATAAAGCTTTTATCGCTACGATCCGCTCCCAGATGGCAAAATCTCTTTCAGCTCTAAGCGGGAGAGAAATTAAAGACACAGAAATAGATGAAAGTATTTCCGGCACCATCACGGATGAAAGCAATAAGCTTACCGTGAAGTCGTTTTTTAATATTCCTGTGGTAATTAATGGTTCCCCTCTGGGATTGTTAAATGTATCTTCCACTAAAGAAGGATTGTATAAAGAAGAAGAAATGACGATTTTATATACGATCATGAATCAAGCCTCGACTGCGGTATCGAAGCTCGAAAATATTTTAAATCAAGAAAAAGGCAAACTAAACTCCATGGTAGAGTCCATGGCTGACGGCGTGATCATGGTAGATACGCGCAACCGATTGTTGGTGATTAATCCAATTGCTAAAGATATGCTGGAAATCAAGGTTTCTCAACCTAGTATTTTTGACGTACTAGATGCCTTGGCATCAAAAATGGATTTGCGGACTAAGATCGAAGAAAGTTTGAAGACAGATAAATTAACCACTGAAGAACAATTAAAAATCGATAACAAAACTCTTCGAGTTTTGATCAGCCCGGTAAAAGATGCGGCTAACGAACCATTAGGGGCAGTAGTGTTATTCCACGACATCAGCAAAGAAAAAGCAATTGAAAAAATGCGAGAAGATTTTACCTCCATGATGGTACACGAACTGCGCAGTCCTTTGACGGGCATTCGCTCAATTGCTAATCTGTTAAAAGAAGAAAAAATTAAAAACGAGCAGAAAAAATATCAAGACTTCATCGAGTTAATCGTTTCTAATTCCGCATCCATGCTGGACCTAGTCAATGATTTATTGGATGTGGCTAAGCTGGAATCCGGAAAATTTCAGATTATGCGCCGGGATACCAATATCGCGGATGTCATAAAAATGCGGATTCAGTCATTCGCCACCCTGGCTTCGGAAGGAGGATTGACTTTGGAAAGTAAACTGGGAGAAAATATTCCCGTTCTTTCTCTGGATGACAATAAAATTGCCCAGGTTTTAAATAATTTTTTGTCTAATGCTATTAAGTTTACGAAACAGGGAAAAATTATCGTCTCAGCTTTTCTTTTAAAACGAGGAGAAAAATTGGTGGATAAAGTGGCAGCCTTAGGCATACTTTGGGCGGGGATTAAGGAAGAATCTTATGACCAAGATATGCTAATATTAGGTGTGACTGATACAGGAATGGGCATCCCGGAAGATCAAATGGAAAAATTATTTAATAAATTCACGCAATTAGAACAATCCGCAGTTTCAGAAAAGAAAGGCACAGGCTTAGGCTTAGTAATTACCAAAGGTATAGTAGAAGCGCACGGAGGCAAAGTCGGAGTTTTTTCAGAAGTAGGTAAAGGATCCACTTTTTTCTGCGCGCTGCCAATCGAACCACCACATGAATTAACACCATCTAAATAAATGCCGGAAAAAAATAAAAAAGAATCTGTAAATAAATCCCAATCGGATTTTATAAACCTTACTTCGCATCAATTGCGAACTCCCTTATCAGGTATTAAATGGTTATTAGAATTGTTCCAAAAATCCGATACAGGCAATCTAACCAAAAAGCAAAAGGAATTTTTAGAGAAAATTAATAATTCCAATGAGCGCATGATTGCTTTAGTCAACGATTTACTGGAAGTCACACGCATTGAACAGGGCCAGACAAAACTTTATTTACAGCCGACTGAATTGCCAGCCATTATCCAAGGCATAATTAAGGAAAAGGAAAAGGAAATCAAATTAAAACATTTGCAGTTTAGTTTTACTATTGAGCAAGAACCCTTTCCGCTGGTGCGGACGGAACTCAATAAAATCCGCCAGGCTTTGAGCAATTTGATCAACAATGCTGTGGTTTTTACTCAAGAGAAGGGGAAGATTAATATTAACTTGAAACAAGAAGGGGCTTACGTCGTTTTTTCTATTACTGATACGGGATTGGGTATTCCTAAAGATCAACAAGCAAGAATTTTCGAAAAGTTCTATCGAGGTACGAATGTTTTGAGTTTGGAAACTACAGGTACTGGCTTAGGATTATACATTGCCAGAGCCTTCATAGAAGCATCCGGCGGTAAAATTTGGTTTAAATCTGAAGAAGGAAAAGGCTCTA
>DATJFX010000032.1:0-10618 GCA_035495465.1 Candidatus Methylomirabilota bacterium | reverse complement strand
GCAGTGGTATTTATCGTGCCTTATAATTTGCTTCCTGGTCCAGCGCAGGTTCAGGCTGTGACAAACGCTGGCCAGGCGCAAAACGCGGCCACCGCTGTAAATATTGTCAGCGGTATGCTGGATAAAACAGCTTTGCAGATTACTGGCGGCGCGAATTTGTTTAGCCTTCAGACAGAAGAGGTTAATACTCATCATTTGAAATATATTGATTTCTTGCTGCCAGGATTGATCGCTTTGTCAGTTATGCAGATGTCGGTTTTCTCTACAGCCTTCCTCTTTACTACATATAAAGAAAAAGGAGTTTTGAAGAGATTGGTAGCGACTCCAATGCTTCCTTCTCTCTTTGTGGCTTCAAACGTAATTACGCGTTTACTTGTATCATTGCTTCAAACCACAGTTTTCCTAACTTTAGGTGTGCTGGCTTTTCACGCACACGTTATCGGATCTTACTGGCTGATGTTCTTGATTGCCCTCCTGGGAAGCATTATGTTCTTAGGGTTAGGTTTTACTATCTCAGGGCTCGCGACAACCGTAGAAGCGGTGCCTGCGATCGCAAACTTAGTAGTCTTCCCAATGCTTTTCCTAGGGGGTACTTTCTTCCCAATTGATTCTTTTCCTCCGTGGCTGGGGCACATCGCCAAATATTTACCTTTAACTTTCTTTTCTGATGCCATGCGGTCTGTCATGACCAAAGGCGCGACAATTGGACAAATTTCTCACGATATTTTGTGGATGCTGGGATGGGGAATAGTTATGGTCGTCCTGGCTAATATTAGTTTTGGATTCGAAGAGAAAAGGCAGTAATAACTAAAATTACGTGGCTTAATAAACCGCTCCAATTATAGGGGCGGTTTTAATTTGTTTATTTTTTTATTATACTTAATAAGGTTTACAACAGGTGTACGTTTTGGAGGTGCCCATGTCCGTTGACAAGTCGCTCAAGAGTGGACTCAGATCGAGCAAGGCCAAGAACATGAGCAACGAAAAGAAGATGAAGATCGGGCTCGCGGTAGCCCTACAGCAGGAGGAACAGCGCAGACAGGCGGCGCAGCGCGTCGGCATGAATGGCGGCCAGTACAACCGCCGCTAGCTCCGCACGCCGGCAAGACTTAACAAGAACGGACCCCCGTTCTTTTTTATTGCAATAAAAAAACCGAAATGATGCGATCATTCCGGCTGTGCGGTTATTTGTATTCAGTTCGACCTGGCGGTTTGGGCGTGTAGTCGAAAAGTACCCGCCCAATTCGTTTGTCTTTCACCAGCTCGCGAGAGAGCTCACTCATGACTGTGGGGGTGAGATAGTACGGTTCGCCAGTCATGAAGTCAGTCGTCTTGAACGGGCGGATCAGAGCGGGACAGCCCTTAGCTGGTTCGTTTCCCCGCACTCCGTGCATGTACAGATGCCCGTATGCTGTCACGAGTTGCGAGATTTCGTCATAGACGCCGTGAGCCACAGTGATTTCCCGAACGCGCCAGTCCAACCAGCGCACCAGTTCCAGAAGTTCGTGCGTGGGGACGATCCCAAGTATTCGGAGAAACAAGCCGGGACCTGGGAACGGATGCCGATGGGAGAGTGACTGCGGAAAACCAAGTATTCTGCCAATCTCCCGAACTTCGTGCTTGAACAGCTCCTGGAGGGGATGCAGGAAATCATACTCGGGAAGCAGCTTTTCGAGTCCCGTGTTGTGGTGACCCACAACTCGATGGCCGCCAGTTTCACCGGACTCAATCACGTCTGGGGCGAGAGTTCCCTGAGCAATCAGGATTTGCCCAGAGTCCGGATCAAATGACTTAGCTCGATTCCGGATGCCTGAAACGTAAACGCCTTGGAAGGCGTTTCGTTCTTTCTCGCCATCTGTGCTTGCGGCGGCTACTGCGTTCACGAATTGGGTTTTGAGGTCAATCATTTCCCAATGGAGTCGGCAGATGCGCGCGTGCTGGGCAATTTCAACTCCTTCCTGGTGCCTGAGGTGGTCGCCATCGAACGTAAAGCCGACCAGTCGATTGCCGAGAACTGGGGCGAGAAGGGCTGCGACGACGCTGGAATCAACGCCACCGCTGTATGGAAGCACGACTTTGCGCTTACCGATTGCTTCGACCGTTTCGCCGCGAATTAGGTCCACCACGCTCGAGGGTTCCCAGTTGGAAGTACATCTGCAAATTTCGATGACGAAGTTGCGGAGAATCTGCTCGCCGAATTCGCATTGCGTGGCTTCGGGATGAAACTGCACGCCCCAGATGTTGTAAGAGTGGCTGGCGATGGCCGCGACTCCTCCAACACCGGTGACAGCAATGATCCTAAAAGCGCCTCCTGGGTTCAACACTGATTCGCTGTGGTCCGACCATGTGGTTTGTTCCACCGGCGTCTTATAGAAAAGTACGTCGGTGCTTATAACTGTAATTCGTGAGGGACCGTATTCCCGGAGACGTTCAATGTTGGCTACGCGGCTCTCGAAAAACGCAGCCAGCCATTGCATGCCATAGCAGATGCCCAGGATGGGAATTTTTTTCACCTTGTACCACTGCGAAAAGATGGACGCAGGGATGTGCGGAGCGTTGGTGTCGTTCACGCTGTTGCCACTGCCAGAAAGGATGATGCCACGCACTGAATGGGTTTCAATGTAGGCCGCGGCTTTCTCTGGGCTGAGAATAATCGGCCGCACCTTCAGAAAATTTCTGAGGACGCGGCCAATGTTTTGGGTGAGCTGGCCGCGCATTTCCACGATCACGATCTGCGGATCGAGTGAATTCACAAGTCCTCCTGCGGGTTGGAAAATAAGCCTGGATCAAAAGATCGGGCTCTGTGGAAGCAGTATAAAGGTATTGAGAAAAAAATCAATAACAAGTATTACTTGACGAAAAGAGGGATTTTTAAGTATAATGCTTTTAACAATCCTTTGTTAAAGATAAAGAGCGGCTTTAGGGCCGCTTTTTGAGTCAAATTTATGGAACCTTTAGCTTCGAAAATTAGACCAAAAAATTTAGATGAATTTATCGGGCAAAAGCATTTAGTGGGCCCGGGCAAGCCTCTTCGAATTGCTCTTCAGGGAATGCATCTTTTTAGTTTTATTTTATGGGGACCGCCCGGGGTTGGAAAAACTACTCTGGCCCGGATCTATGCCAATGCCTTGGGAGCGGATTATTATGAATTGTCTGCAGTGAATGCGGGCAAAGAAGATATAAAAAAAATTGTTGAGAAAAAACCGGATTTATATACGAACCATAAACCTAAGGTATTATTCTTAGACGAAATCCATAGATTTAATAAAGCTCAGCAGGATTTTCTTTTGCCATTTGTCGAATCTGGCGTTCTGACGTTAGTCGGCGCAACTACTGAGAATCCCAGTTTTGAAGTCATTCCAGCTTTGCTTTCCCGGTGCCGTGTATTTGTGCTAAATGAATTATCAGATGAGGAAATGAAGCAAGTGATAGGCAGAACAGGGTTTCAGTTAGACGAAACAGCTTTGGAATGGTTGATCCGCATGGCCAATGGCGATGCCAGACAAGCCATTACTATGCTTGAAAATACTGCGAATTTTTATCAAGAAATTACTTTAGAAAATCTAAAAAATACTTTACAGAGCAAACATCTTCGGTACGATAAAAAATCTGAAGAACACTATAATACTATTTCCGCCTTTATAAAATCCATGCGCGCTTCTCAGCCAGATGCGGCTTTGTATTATCTGGGTCGGATGGTAGAAAGCGGGGAAGATCCGAAATTTATTGCTAGGCGCATGGTAGTTTTTGCGTCTGAAGATATTGGGCTTGCCGATCCAGTCGCGTTGCAGCTGGCGAATGATGTTTTCCGAGCGTGCGAAACTATTGGTTATCCAGAATGCGCTATAAATCTCGCTCACGGCGTAGCTTATTTAGCAGAAGCTGCGAAAAATCGGGATTCATATAATGCTTACTTCGAAGCTTTAGATGATGTGAAGAAGCTGGGAAATTTACCAATTCCTATGATGATCCGCAATGCTCCGACCAAACTTATGAAGGAACTTGGGTACCATAAGGGTTATGAACTTTATACAAAGGAAAATTTGTTACCCGAGAAACTAAAAGACAAAAAGTACTTAAAAAAGAAAAATACTAATTAATTTTTTGCCAGTCCAACCAGCCGGAAAGATCTGACTGATTTTGCACGTAGCCTAATATATTTATCGCTGTTCCTTTATGAATTCCTAAGTGTAGATGTTTGCGCTCGCCATCGGTTTCATCCGGGCTATGGCCCAGATTGCCGATTTGTTCACCACTGGCCAGCGGGTCTCCAATATTTTTCGGAATGCTTGTCAGACTGACATGGCCATAGACCACGGTCACTGCTTGGTTTTCAATTGTGCAGGACTGGACTAGCACGCCACCATAACCCGTGGCCGTTCGCTTAGTTAAAATTTTGCCGTCGCAAATAGCATAAAAGGGGACTGGAATATTTGCTTCTTCGGGTGTAGTTTCGAAATCCGTGCCAGTATGAAATCCCGTAAATTTTTCGGGTTGGACAGGCGAGGTTTGAGGCGTGATATAGATGCCAAAAGGTTTTTTAGTAATGCGACTTTCGGCATTGCTGATAGGATCGGCTAGTTTAGGTGTTGGAATAGAGGAAGGAGGTATTTGTCCTTCGGAAGAATTGTTTTCCACAGAAGTCTGGGAAAGGTGAGGAGAATTATGCCAGCTGAAATATAAAATTAAGCCCGCTACTAAAAACAAAATCGCAATAGCTGTTTTTTGTATATTATTCATAGTTTTATAGTACCAAAAAACAATCCCAAAAGCGATACTAAAATCGCGAAGTTTTTGCTATAATAAGAACATGCTTCAGATTGGGCGGAACATCATAAGTCTTTTAATTTCCAGGGTGCTGGCTGCAGCCATCCTGTTTTTAATTTACACCCGACTAATCCAATACCTCGGCCCGAATGTGGCCGGGCAATACGGCCTAATTGGGGCTTATATCACGGTTTTTAGTTTCTTCGTGGATCTGGGGATGCAGCAGCTGATCATAAAAAAGGTTAGCGAAGATAAAACTTTAGCCAGTAAGTATCTGGGAAATTATTTCGGGATTCAGTTTTTCTTAGGTTTGATCTTTATGGGAATAATGGACGCCCTGGTTTTGCTGGGTCATTATCCGGTATTAGTGAGGAATTCTTTATTGATAGCCAGTGTCGGTTTGTTATTGTCTTCTTTGACCATGCCTTTGATGGCTATTATCAATGCTTTTCAAAGACTGGGTTTGATCGCGCGCGTGAATTTTATAAATTCCATGATCAATGCCGGGATGATGGCCGTGGCAATAATTTTCCGAAAAAATATTTTATTTCTTTCCTGCATCACAGGCATAGTGGCAGCTTTCGATGTTTTGATTTACGGGTATTGGGTCAATAAAAAATTTACGCCGTTTCGACTAAAATTCGACTGGGGATTTTGGAAACAGTTGCTGATTTGGAATACTCCGTTCATGCTTTTGACTATTTTTAGCATTTATAACCGGATTGATACTTTGATCTTGCCGCATTTACGTTCCTTTACAGAAAATGGCTACTATACCGCAGTTTATAAATTTTGGGATACGTTGGCATTTTTACCAGCAGTTTTCGCTGCGGCACTTTACCCATATTTTTCGGAAAGTTTAGCCAGAGGGGAAAAGAAACAGGCGAGCGAGGTTTTGGAAACTTATACCCGTTACATGATCGCTTTAGGCGTGCCTCTGACTTTGGGCGCGTATTTGTTGGCTCCGAAGTTAATCGTAGCTTTTTATGGGTCGGCGTTTCTGCCAGCGGCTTCAGCTTTGTGGCTACTGGTGGGCGCGGTTTCTGTATTGTTTATTTATATCCCGGTAAACAGCATGATTATTTCTCAGAAAACCAAAACCGCCACGATCATTACAGGCTGTACTTTAGTTTTTAATTTAGTTACAAATTTAATTTTTATCCCGAAATACGGATTTGTAGCTGCGGCTGTGATCACTCTCTTAAGCGAACTGATCCAGCTAACCGGCTACACAATTGTAGTTAAATATAAAATTGTGCAGTTTAATTATCTGAGTAATTTTCTGAAACCCGTGATTGCGGCAGTTATTATGGGATTGGCCTTAGTGTATTTTAAACAGCATAATTTATGGATTTTGATTTTAGGCGGGGGAATCATTTATAGCATAAGTCTTTTAGCTTTGCGGTTTTTTACTCGCCATGATTTCGAGATTCTGAAGGCTGCAGTTAATTTCCGGAAAAAATTAGCACCGGATCTTCCGCCCACCACAAATTTATGAAAATAGGCTTAGAAGCAGAACGCGCAAATTTACCGAATCCTACGGGAGTAGAAAATTATGCTGCCCAACTTATCAAAAATTTAAGCGTGCTGGATAAGAAAAATGAGTATATTCTGTATTTCCGGACTGCACCGCAACAATGGTTTTTAGAATTGCCAAAGAATTTTCAGATTCGAGTCATGCCATTTCCGAAATTTTGGACGCAGGTTCGCTTGAGCTGGGAGATGATTGTGCATCCAGTAGATGTCTTGGTAATTTTAGCTTCGGCCCTGCCTTTCGTGCATCCGAAAAAATCCATTGTCACGGTTCATGATGTGGCCTGGAAGTTGTTTCCTGATGCGTTTACGAAATTTATGCGGCGCTACCTGGACTGGTCCGCAAAATTGGCCGTGAAGGGATCGGCGAAAATATTATCCGTTTCTGAGTCTACTAAAAAAGATTTAGAAAAATTTTATAACGCCTCGCCTCATAAAATTACTGTAACTCACTTAGGATTTGATAAGAATCGCTTTTATCCAAAGAAATATGAAGAAGTTCAAGCAGTTTTGGATAAATATAATTTGGTCTACCAGAAATACGTTTTGTTTGTGGGGACTATTCAGCCTCGAAAAAATCTTGAAAGATTATTAGACGCTTACCAAAAGCTCCGGAAGGAAAATCATATCGAGGAAAAATTGGCGATCTTCGGCGGCCGCGGCTGGCTGTGGGAGCCGATCGTGAAAAAAATTAAAAATTATGGTTTGGATGGCTCAATAAAATATTTTGATTATGCACCGAAAGAAGATTTACCAGCAATTATTGCGGGTGCCAAACTTTTGACCCTTCCTGCTTTGTATGAAGGATTTGGCTTGCCGCCTTTGGAAGCCATGGCGTCGGGTGTGCCGGTGGTCGTGTCCAATATTTCGTCTATGCCTGAGGTGGTGGGAGAGGCAGGGGATTTGGTGGATCCAAATTCTGTCAATTCAATTGCTGGCGGATTACTTAAGGTATTATTGGACAGTAATTTACGCCGGGACATGATCGTTAAAGGATTGGAACAGGCGAAAAGATTTAGCTGGGAAAATACAGCTCGGCAGACCTTAGAAGTGATGGAAAGTCTGGATAAAAAATAGAGCACATGCAACCATTATTGATCACAATATTTACCGTACTATCGATTGCCAGTTTTTGGCTGTTTTTTCGAGGCAGATATAAATTTGCCCCGCTGTGGCTTATGTTATCCGCTTGGTTTATCGCAATCGCAATTTCTCAACTTTATTTATCAGATCTCGAAACTCCCTGGCCTTTTAAATATTGGTATTTGATTGGAATTTCTTTGATCAGTTTTATTTTGGGGGTATGGCTGTCAGATAAATTTTGGCAAAAATATCCGTGGTGGGAAAAAATCAGCTTCTGGACCAGAAACACTTTGAGCGTAAAACGGTTGCGTTTAGTGATTTATACACTAGCTGGTTTGAGCGTAATTAGTTTAGTTTTATTTTATAAAAAAGCGGGCAATTTTCCGATTTTTTCTGCAGATCCTGACGCGTTTCGATTTACTGCCGACGAACAGGTGCCGGGTTTGATCAATTATTGTGCACAATTAGCTCGAGTTTTTATCCCCTTATCTTTCTTTTTAATATTCTATGAATTGTTTAGCTGGAAAAAACACTGGGATTTGGTTTTACTTTCCATACTAGGCGCGGTCAGCTTAATTTTATTTACATCCCGAACTCAGATTTTCTTTATTGATTTATGGATCATGGCCATGTATTTATTTATGAGAAAGCCAAATTGGAAACAGGCCTTAAAGTTTTATCCGATTTTTTTGCTTGTATCAGTCCTTGTCTTGGCGGCTGTGCCTATTTATCGGCAATACCGAAGCTATGGAGAAGGGTATTTGTCATCTGTAACGCATGTAACTGTCGCCAGCCAAAATCCAGTTGCTAAAGCTTTATTGCCAATTTATATAGGAGTTTCGTTTAACCAGCAAGCTTTGCTCCATGCGGAAGCATATTATCAAACTCATCCACTGCAATACGGAAAAGTGTCTCTGGATCCATTTACGAATTTATTTGGAAAAGTCATTAAGCCTTTAAATAAACTAAAATCCCATTTCGATCTGGGTGAGATTTTCTATTCCTGGTGGAATACCGGAACTTATCTGTTCCCATTTGTCCAAGACTTTGGGGATGCGGCGTTTTACTTTGTGCCTTTTGTGATCGCAGTGATCTTAACTATGCTTTGGCACTACTGGCGCTCTAGTGCTAATTTTCTTTCCATAAATTTTTATTCGTATGCCATGTTTTTTGTGGTGATGACAGTGTACCTCTCTTTTACAGTCCGGGCCGAGATGTATATAGATTTATTTTTGCTTTTAGTGATTTATTGGTTTATCAGTCGGAAAGTTTATGAAAGTTAGTGTGATTGTCGTCATTTATGAGGGAAAAAAATTCATCAAACCGGTGTTTGATGCGGTTTTTTCGCAGACTCATAAAGATTTAGAAGTGATTGCTGTGATCAATAAATCCACTGACGGTGGTAAAGAAGAAATTTTAAACAATTATCCTCAGGTTAAAATTATTGATCCTGCACGAAATACAGGATTTGCTGAAGGTAATAATTTAGGGATCAAAGCATCTACGGGTGAATTTATCCAACTGGTAAATCAAGACTTAATCCTAGAGCCAAATTATATCGAAGAAATCTTAAGAGCTTTTAAAGATTCCCAAGTCGCTGCAGCCACTGGGAAACTTTTACGATTTGATTTTGACAAGCTCGAAAAGACCAAAATTATCGATACCACTGGCGTGGTTATGCAAAAATCCGGCCGTGCCAGGGACCGGGGACAGAATCAAATTGACACAGGACAGTTTGATGACCAGCCAGAAGTTTTCGGAGTTTCTGGGGCTGGGCCGATGTATCGTAAATCTGCTTTAGATAAAGTAAAGTACCAACAAGAGTACTTTGACGAGAATTTTTTTATGTATTGGGAAGACGTGGATTTGTCATGGAGGCTAAATAATGCCGGTTTTAAAAATATTTTCGTGCCTACAGCAATCGCATATCATGGCCGCACAGCTGGACAAAGCAAAGGTGGCTATCTGCATTTATTTAAATTCATCCGGCATCATTCGAAACTTTCCAAGCAAATTTTGCGCTTTAATTTCAAGAATCATATCTTGATGTATTTGAAAAATGCTGCCTACATTCATCCTATGTTTATTTTGCGCGAGATGGCCATGCTTGGATATATCCTGGTTTTCGAAACCAGCACCCTAAAAGTCATTCCAGAGTTATTCCGTCAAATTCCAGAAACTTTAAAAAAGCGTCGGGTCATGCTGAGCGAAGCGAAGCATCTATAAACAGATTCTTCGGCTACGCCTCAGAATGACTAAATTTTATGGATTTATCTATCATCATTCTCAATTACAACACCAAAGATCTGCTTCAAAAATGTTTGGAGTCAGTTTTTGCGTCTCAAACTCCATATAAATTTGAAGTCATCGTTTCTGATAATGGATCCACTGATGGAAGTTTGGGCATGGTGAAGGAAAACTTCCCGCAAGCCAAGCTTTTAGAAAATAATGCGAATTTAGGTTTTGCCAAGGGTAATAATGTAGCTATTAAACAAGCGCACGGCCGCTATATTTTACTTTTAAATTCCGACACAGAAGTTCGACCCGATACTTTGGATTTATGCATAAGTAAAATGGATTCAGATCCACAGATTGGAATTTTAGGCTGCAAAGTATTATTGCCAGACGGGACATTGCATCAGGCGAGCCGCAGGCGATTTCCAAATCCAGCAAATGCTTTTTTAAGATTGTTCGGACTGCGACGCTTTAGCAGTTATAATTACGCAAAAGTTTCTATTGATCAGGAAATGACCGTGGATAGCGTAGTCGGAGCATTTCTCATGATCAGAAAATCAGTGGTAGATCAGATCGGATTTTTAGATGAAGATTTTTTTATGTACGGCGAAGATCTGGACTGGTGCTGGAGAGTTAAGGATGCCGGATATAAAGTTTTGTATTATCCGAAAGCCGAAATCACGCATTTTTTATATGGCTCGTCTAAAGCCGTGGCCTTTAAATCCGTTTTATGGGCGCACCAGGCTATGAAGATTTTTTACCGTAAGCACTATGCCGAGAAACACAATGCTTTTTTTAACCAATTTATATATCTCGGAATAAACCTTCGGATGTATTTGGTATTTTTTGTGAATAAGTTTCGGAAAAACAAGTCCGTTCATTAAAATACTGGGTTTCCCAGTAATACAACTTCGATGCTTTTGCCTTTAACGGCTTCGTGCTTATAAACTTTATTTGTAGGCAAAAGCAAAAGAAGCCGTTATCGAAGTTGATATACTGG
>DATJFX010000031.1:0-5910 GCA_035495465.1 Candidatus Methylomirabilota bacterium | reverse complement strand
TTGAGCAGGAGCGTTTTTCTGATCAAACTGCAGCTGGGCATTCTCAAGCGAAGTTTTGGCGGAATTATAACTGTTGAGATTTGAAAAATACGTACTCGAGGCTTTGTTTGGAACCGAAATTGTATAATGGCCGCTGACTGATAACTCTCCGGTCGTTGCAAAAGTTACATACAAATCATGTCCAATAGGCTCGGGTAATCCTCGGGTGATCACGCCCTCAGTATCCCCCAATCCCGAAACTTTATAACATATGCCTCCTGTGCAGCCATAGAGATCAATTTGATAAGCTCCTTCTACATTTCCGGTATAGTTTCCACTTATAGTTGGCACGATATCTGCGACATTTGCAGGCTGGGCTGTTAAATCCGAATTAAGTAGATCATTATAGGCGCGATCCACGGCAGTTTGAGCTTGGGCTAAAGTGCTCTGAGCCAAAGATAAGTCAATTCCGGTTAACCCGGCAGTCAATTTATCATAATTCGCTTGGGCCTGGAGAAGTTGTGCTCGAGCTTGCGCCAATTGAACATTATTATTGCTCTGGTCAATTTGGCCGATTACTTGCCCGGATTTTACACTCTGTCCGGATTGCACGTTCAAAGCCACCAAAGTCCCGGCACTTCCTGGCTTCAGATCGATCTGATTTTCAGCCAGCACTTGCCCAGTACCAGAGACTGCGACCGTAATTGTAGTTTTTTCCGCAGGCTGGGTAATATATTGCGCTTTCACAGTATTGGTATGCCGTGTAAAAAAAATAATCAGGCCAATAGCGATAATTGCGGCTACCCCGCTGACAACTCTATGGGTTTTAATCCAAGCCAAAAATTTTTGCATAAATATGATTAATTAACGAAACCAAAGAAAATGAAAACCGGGCAGCCCCTGTGGCATCGGCATACTGGCAGCGTCAAACAGCCGAATAATCTCTGCTGTAATCGTACCGTCGTCTTTTGGCGTGCCGATAATAACAACGCGTTCGTCCGGCTTCAGATCGCTGATTTTTATGGTTTGAGAACCTTGGCGGATAGTGGTTTGGTCCGTAACATTCACAGTTTTTTCTGCACCATCCTGAGCTTTTATGACTAACGTGTTAGTTTCCACTTTTGCCACTGTGCCAGTTATGCCATGTCCATTGATAAAATCCTTACCCGAGAAATCTCTGAGGAATCCGCCCTGCGGTCCGCCGAAATTCCGATGATAATTATCACCCCAGGCATAACTAAATCTTGCCTTATGAAATCCCACAAACATGCCGAACTGAAAAGCCAAAAGCAAAATTATCAGGCCACCCAAACCGACCAGCGCCCATTTAATTCGTTTGTCTAAATCCTTTAGCATATTTGAAACTCATACTTAATGATAATAAGAGACAGAATACGACTGTGAAAAATACGATTACGCTCGTTATGGGTAAGGATTCCAAAAGAGATAAACCAAAATCCTGCCAATTCGCCAAAACTGCTTTGGAATCATAAATAACTAAAGACAAATACTGAGGAATTCCAGATTGGCTCAAGTCTAGCCACAACCTTTGCCATAAAGAAACCATGACACCGAGAGTTAAAATAAAAAAACCTAAAGCATAGACAAATCTGCGACGCATAGCTCTAACTATGCGTTCGGCTTTAATTCGGCTTATGACTTTCTCAAACAGTCCTAGAGGGACTTCTGGCGGATTGAGCATACTATATATACGAAAACGAGCCGCCTTTTGGTGCAGCTCGCTTAAATCAAAACTTCTTTTAGTTGATCGATAGCCCGCCGATGCCGGCTTTTTACCGTATCTAAAGATTCATTTAATTCCTGCGAAATTTCCCGGAAATTCAAACCTTGTTCGTAATATAACGATAAAACTTTCTGAGATGATGGAGTTAAAGACGCGATGGCTTTGGCCAGTGAGGGCTGATAAAAAAACTCTTTGATGGGCTGGAAAATTTTATCAGCCAAAGTATTGGTTCCATCCTCGGCCTCAAATGCGCTAAATGGAATAATTCGCTTCTTTTTTAAAATATCCAGACAAGTATTTTTAGCAATTTCTAAAACCCAAGACTGAAACTTTTTTTCCGAATCAAATTTTTTCAGATTTTTCCAGGCTTTCACAAAAGTTTCCTGAGCGGCATCTTCCGCGTCAAAAGAATTCTGCATATAGCGCAGGCATAAGCCAAACACCCCAGGCAAAAACTGTGCAATCACAAGCTCTAAAGACTTTTGATCCCCACTTTGGGCTTGGATGATTAAATTTTTTAATTTTTGTTGATCCATTAAAATTTACAGTTTACGTTCGGTCGCAAAAGTTTTGTTTATCTGCAAAGCCACTAAAATGTCGCGATCTGTAACTTTCGCACCCGCATCGAAGCGCGTTAATTCAAACTTCACCTTATTATAAAAAATATGGCAGTCTGGATGGTGATCCATTTCCTGGAAAAACGCCACTAACCGATTAATAAAACTTAACGAGCCGACAAAATCTGTAAATTCGAACTCCTTAGTTAATTTATCGTCAGCGTATTTCCAGCCCGGCACAGTTTTCAGTGCTTTCTTTATTTCATTTTGGGTTAGAACTTTTGGTTTATTCATATGAGCTATTATAGCACAACCATTTTATTTAATGTTGGATCATATTTTTCTTGATTGGAAACGAACCAGCCACTGACACTTCTGGAACGGCCATGCCGGCAGGAAGTTTCATGGAGACTAAAAATGTCAGTAAAATGAACAATATCCCATAACTTAATGTGGCTTTACTGGCATCAATAGTGGCTTGATGGCTGATCGTAGTTATTTCATTCGCAATTCTGTCAGGGATTTGGCTCGAGCCTAAATCCGCGCCATTACCAAACTCGATATTCGAAGTTTGACCCGACACTGCTTGCGCAATTGCCGGTTTCATCTGGGCGGGAATAACTGAACTCGCATTTATACCTGCCACTATATTTACGCCTAAGGTCGAGATCAGTACTGCTCCTAAAATAGCTGAGCCTAAAGTTTGGCCTAAGGATCGAAAGGTGTTTGTGACACCCGAAGCTTCCCCGGATTGCTCTACTGATACGGCGGATAAAGTTAAATTCGTGGCCTGTCCGAATATAAGTCCCATCCCAAAGCCAAATAACACAAATCCCGGGGCCAAGGCCCATTGATTCGCGCCTAAATGCAAACTTTGACGCAAGACTATAAAACTTATCAAATCCAGTAAAATTCCAATCTGGATAATGCGTTTCGGCGTCATAAATTTCGCCAGGAAACTAGACAATGGCGCAGAGACTAAAATAAATGCAGTCATCGGAACCATTGCCACCCCGGTTTGGATGGGATTAAGCTTCAGCACTGACTGTAAATAAATCGGCACAGAAAAACTTAAACCCGATTGGCCCAAAGCCAAGATAGCCGAAACCGCAGAGCCTGTCATAAAGATCGAATTTTTAAATAAATTCAGAGAAATCAAAGGCGTCTCGCCGGATTTTTCCCGGACATCTTCCCAGTACAAAAATAAGCCAAGGATGATTAACCCCAACAGGATAAATATCGGGGTGGCAGACAAGCCGCCAAGATTGATTACGCGCCCAAATACTACCAGGGGCGATTTGGCATGGAACCAGCCATAGGTTGAGGATTGGATAAAACCAAAAACTAAAGACAGCATGCCTAAGGCAGACAAAATTACTCCCAGAAAATCCAAATCCGGTTTTTCTTCTGTTTCTCGGTATTCAGAAATTAATACTGAAGATAAAACTAAAACTAGGGCCACGAAAACATTGATCCGAAACGCCCAGCGCCAGGTGTAATGAGTCGTAAACCATCCGCCGATGACCGGGCCCAGAGCTGCTGCTCCTGCCACAATTCCGCCCCAGATTCCGAAAGCGACTGATAAATCTCGGCCTTTATAAGTAGATCTTAAAAGCGAAGAAGTTGCGGGCAGCATTAAAGCCGCGCCAATCCCTTCGATAATCGCTTCGCCCAAAATCATAAAACTTACACTGTGCGCAATGGATGTCATAAATGAACCCACAGCAAAAATTATCGCGCCGAGCACAAACATTTTTTTCCGGCCAAATAAATCTCCCAATCTGCCGCCAGTAATAGTAAAAGCCGCCAGCATCAAAGCATAAGCCGTGATCACCCATTGAATGCTTTGGATATTGGTATGCAGATCCTGAATAATCGTGCGCAAAGTCACATTCAGGATAGTTGTATCTAAAATAATAATGGCCAGAGCCAAGCTCATGACCAAAAGCGGCACCCACTTCAGTAATTTATTCATTGTTTTGAGTAAGATTTTTGGTTAATTCTTGAAGTAAAGCTGTTAGTTCCAGCTGCTTAACTTTGGACAACTTATGAAAGCCCTGGTTTAAAATATCCTTCGGATGATCCTTGATAATATTTTTAACTATGTTTTGGCCCTTGGCCGTGATCTTCAACTGGATTTTCCGGCGATCCTCAGGATCCACGTCCCGGTGGATGATTTTTTCTTTTTCCAAAGCATCGAGATAAGGCACTATGGATGGCGGACGAATTCCCAGTTTTTTAGCCATCTCCGCCAACGTAGCCGGCCGGTCCTTGATCAAACCTAAAAGACCATACTGAAATGGGGTAATTTTTATACCCGCCTTGGCAAACCGGCGTTCAATGTCCACTTTCGCCTGTTTGACTAAGCCATATAATAGACTTCTAAATACTTGGGATTGCTGCATGATAATTAATTAGTTAGCCTACTAACTATAAGCTAACTAATTATTCATGTCAAGAGCAAATATAATTAAACCGATTATTCGTAAATAAACAGACGAAAACGGGGATAGATATGCGAGAATCCGATAAATAAAATATAGCCTATTAAGACTCCGATTGTGTTGAATATCAGATCATTCACATCCGCGACTCGAAAGGTCGTGTTCGATATAAATCCTGTGATCAGCTGCAAAAGCTCAATAATTATACTGAGGGATAAACCAGCGATAACTGTTTGCTTCATGCGAAAATTGCTAATAAACGGCAGGCCGAACCCAAAAGGCATCATCATCAGGATATTGAGAAGCGAAGTTTTCACGTCCTTAAGTGTAAGCGTGACGAGTGGTATAAGATTCAAGCTTCTCCCGGCTTCTACGCCCCGCAACATAAGATCCGGCACAAAATGCTGAAGGAGCAGCAGGGATTGAAATTGAATCAGGGTATAGTCCAGGACTTTATAGAGATAGATGTAGAAGATGGTGAAGAACAACAAATACATAAAGCTTTTTCTTTTTTTCACCCGAAAAAATACAACCATAGCGAGCCAAATCAAAACGAAAAGAAGTAAAGTTAATAAATTTATTGTAAAGTTTACCTGGTTAAAATTCGTATTTTCTTTTCTTATGATGGGATTTTCTGTAGTAGCCGCGGCACAGACCACAATATTTTCCGCAGTAAAGCTCCTATCAGGATTTGGACCTCCAACTAAGGTGACTCTATCCCCTATTTTTAAATCAGAAAAAGTTGCAGAGCCGGCTGCAGTCTCGATAGTGGCCTGATCGATAAGGTTAACAATCAGATTCCTGCCGTCATTCCGCTGAAGCGTAAACGTATTATTTCCCAAGCTGACAATCCGTCCGGTGCCGCCCGTGCCACCGCAAAGATCTTCGCTTTGAGCATAACTCTTATGGCCAGAAAACGTAAGGAAAGCAATTATTGCAAATAGAATAAGAAATTTCTTCATAGCTTTTCAATTATAACAGAAACAAAAAAATCCCCGTGTATGGGGATTAATTAATGGGCTGATAAAAACTTCTGTCATCCTAATTGGGGTGCCTGATGGGAATCGGACCCACGTAGCCGCTGCCACAGAGCGGTGCTCTACCATTGAGCTACAGGCACCATGTCTTCGAAAAAATATGTACTCGCTTTACTGCGCCTCATATTTTTTCGAGTAAAACTATTTGC
>DATJFX010000030.1:0-8707 GCA_035495465.1 Candidatus Methylomirabilota bacterium | reverse complement strand
TACTGGATAAAATTCGCGCGTTACAATTGGGCCTTTATTATCTAGCGGCTGACCCAACGGATTTACCACGCGGCCCACTAAAGCTTCTCCGACTGGCACAGACAAAATTTTACCTGTGGCTTTAACTTTATCCCCTTCTTTAATTCCTTCTTCCGATCCCAAAAGTACTGCACCGATACTATCTTGTTCCAGGTTTAAAGCAACACCCAAAACTCCGCCTGGAAACTCCAACATTTCAGAAGCTTTAACTTGGGACAAACCTGAAACTTTAGCAATCCCGTCGCCAATTTGTAAAACGGTTCCCACAGATTCCATTTTGGCTTCAGTTCGGAAACTTTCGATTCTAGTTTTGAGTTGTGTAATTATGTCGTTTGCCATATTAGTTTGCTAAATTATCTTTTAATTGCTCAAGCTGCCCCTTCACTGTAGTGTCTAAAATTTTATCATCTACCTGAATCATCACTCCACCGATCACTCCTTCATCTATTTTTTTCTTGATTTCCACTTTGCTGCCGACGAGATGATTTAGAGTTTTGATAATTTCTTTCTCGCGATCAGGGCTTAAGGAGTGGGCCGAAGTAATTTCAACTTGTTTTATGCCATCACGGGCTAGTTCCAGTGTATGGAATTCTTCTGCAATATTTTCAAACAACCTGAGATCATTATTTTCGGCCAGTAATTTGGCAAAGTTATCTAAAACCTTGTCGTGATCTTTCGGATCTGTGTCGCTTAGGCTATCCATTAAAGCCTTGGCGTATTGTTTGGCGGAAAATTTCATTTCATACCTTTCATAGATTCAGAAATCAATTCCTGATCATGTTTGCTGTCGAGTTTCCCGCGTAAAATCTTTTCAGATGCAGCCACGACCAAAGTGGCAATTTCCTGTTTTGCTTCTTTCATCATCTGATTTTTATCGCTTTCAATTGAGGCTTTAGCCTGCTCTGCGATCTTCGACGCTTGGTTCTGTGCTTCGACGATCGTTTCTTGCTTAATCTTGTTTGCGGTATCTGTTGTGGTGCGCAAAATATGATCCGCTTCCGTGCGAACCCGTTTCATCTCGGCCTGTTTCCATTCTTCGAATTTCTTTTTTTCTGCTTCAGTTAGATCTGCATTCCGAAGCCCTTGTTCAATCCGTTTTTGTCTTTCGGTCAAGGTAGTGCCTAAGGGTTTGACTACCCATTTCCAGAAAATAAATAAAACAATCCCGAAGTTAATAAACTGCGCAATTAAAAGTTTCCAATTTATTCCTAATGTTCCTAATACTTCCATATTTGCTTAAATAATTCTTAATTATAGGGGGCAGGGTTCAGGGAAGAGGTTTCAGATTTTGACCCCTCATCCCTCTGCTCTGATCCCTATAAAATAAATACGATAACCAAGGCGTAAATCGCGATAGCTTCAGCAAAAGCCATTCCGAGCAACATTGGCACGAACAGCTTATCTACTGATTCTGGGTTCCGGCCAATCGATTCCATAGCCTTAGCGCCGATCTTACCGACTGCCAAAGCAGGAGCCATACCGCCGATGGCGATAGTGATACCCTTGGTAAAAATTCTAGTTGTTTCTGCGTCCATAATATTCTTTCTTAAGCTCGACTGGATTTGATTTAAAGTCGGCTAATAAAGTTTAGAAACAGTAACCAATCGACTTTGGTTACTCTAAACTAAACTCTAATGGTGTATTTCTGTGGCGCCCGCCGTACTTTCGTGCGCGTGTTCAACAATCGGCGCAGTGGCCATGGTTAAGTATACCAAAGTCAGCATCGAGAAGACGACGGCCTGAATTAACCCTACGATCAACTCCAAAAACATGAATGGCAAGGGTACGAAATATGCAAACAGAGAAGCCATAATGGTTAGCAATACTTCTCCGGCAAAGATATTACCGAATAACCGGAAAGAAAGCGAAACTAATTTCGCAACTTCAGACACGATTTCTAAAAGTCCCACGCCAAACTCAATAGCTGCAGTCATGATGGCGATCGGTCCACGCGAAAAAGATTTATATAAATCCCCTAGTTTAATAAATTTATTTGTGTATTTGAAAAAACCAATTGTAACTACCCCTAAAATATGTGAGAAGAATACGGCAAATACGGCCATAGCCACGGTAAGATTTAAGTCGCTATTGGCAGAGCGTAAGAATGGCACCAGCTCTACATGTCCTTCGACTAAAAGATTGCGGCCGATCGATCCAGTCCCGGGAAGCAATCCTAAATAGTTGGAAAATAAAATGAATAAAAAGATGCCGCCCACAATTGGCAGAAATTGTAGAGATCTTCGTCTGTCATGGGTGACCTGATCAATATATTTCAGTAAAAATTCCAAAGCTCCCTCGGCTGCATTTTGAATTCCCTTTGGCACCAGGGCGGTTCTATTTTTCAGAATTAAACCCATGATAAAGAAAAACAAAACAGCCATACATGAATTTATGTAAGCATTTGTTACTGGAAAGTTAGCTATATGAAAAATTGGTTCCGCCACAAGTGGCGGGATTGCGAATAACATACTTGATCTTTGTTTCTTCTTCTACTTGCCGTTTACTCACTTAGTAAAACAATTCTTTGCTTTCTAAAGCCAGTAAACGCCAAGCGATCAGAAACTATTTAATGTACTTTTGCAGTCTTTGAATCAACCAAATAGTGGTTGTGAATATAGCTATGCCGATTCCGATCAATGTCACCCAAGGAAAAGAGTGATGAAAATGATTATCAACCCACTTTCCGCTGAGCGCGAAAATGACAAGCGGAATGGCTATAATATAGCCTAATTCAAAGCTTAAGCTGATTAACGCAGGCTTGTCTACCCTTTTCGGATTATTTTGACCGTTGTTAGGTGTTTCCATACTTAAGCGCGTATAGTATAAACAAAAAAAGCCAATTTGGCAAGACTGGCAAATTTCGCCCCTCTTGACTTTATGGAGCCGAAGGTGGGAGTCGAACCCACGACCTCTACTTTACGAAAGTATTGCTCTACCAACTGAGCTACTTCGGCATGGTAGTAATTATAGCATTTTATGGTCTTATATATTTCTTAAAATTGTTAATTGAGAGTTGAAAAAATTCAGGAATTTGAGCAAGATCTTGGTCTAAATCCATCCATTTATATTCTTGATGTTCTTCTGATAGCTTTATCTGCTCTGTGAGCATTTTGCACCAGTAAATCGTTAAGGTAATTTTTTGGCCATCCTCGCGAGTAAAATGATGGACAGAAAGCGGCATGATTATTTCTATTGCTATTTGGCACTCTTCGCTCGCTTCCCGCTTTAAGCCTTCATATGGATCTTCGCCTAATTCCAATCGCCCGCCTGGGATGTCCCAGGCCCCGGGCTTATGAACGTCATTAGCCCGACGCTTCAGCATAAGCAACTTATTGTCTTTCACTATAAAAGCCTTAACAGCATTTCGAAAATTATCCATAAAATTGTATAACTATTTATTCTTATACTTACTCATCACTTGATTAAAAGAGCTATAGTCTTTGTATAGCTCGGCATTAAAACCAAATTTGGCTGCTGATGCGATGTTTTCTTCGTCGTCATCCCAAACCAAAACTTCACTCTTTTTAACCGGTTGAATTTTATCAAACGCTTGTTGCCAAAACTCTGCTTGAGGTTTTTTAACACCTAAATATGCTGACGAGAACACTCCATCAACCATAGCATCAATTTTCATTTGCTTTTTCATAAAATCCGTACGATATTTTTCTTGATTAGAATGCAAGTAGCACTTGATGCCTTCTTTTCGGATTTTACTAATCACTCCTGCGATTCTTTTGTCAATATAATTTTCGTTATTAAACCAATAAGCTAATAATTCATCGACGGATTTGATCCAACCCCATTTAGATAAATAAGGTTTTACGACCTCTTTAAGATCAGCTTTACCTACTAGACAATCCTGAAACTCTCCTGCGAAGAAAGGCAAAATTAAATCCATTGGTACATTATAATCATTCGACAAATGCTGACTAAATAGCATAGGCTTATTGATTATAACTCCATCGCCGTCGAATAAAATTATTTTTATCATATTCTACTTTTTGGAGCGGAATACGGGAATCGAACCCGTGCCTAAACCTTGGGAAGGTCTCGTACTACCATTATACTAATTCCGCCTGGGCTTATTGTACTATTTAATGTGCCAAACGGAAACCTTAGCTAATTGGGCATCCAACCAATTCTGAAAACCAGTGGTAGCCACCGAAATATGTTTAATATGCCATAATTTCTGACCGTTCTGAGTTATGGTTTCCACGGGATAAATAATATGATACCCCTCGCGGCTGATCAGGATATTTTTACTGACTTCTCCGACCTTGGCCGATTCTAGAGCATTAAAAAATTCAGGGAAAACCTCGTCCTCGGTGACCAGGCCCAGATCGCCTCCTGTTTGAGATGTAATTTGGTCGTCAGAAAGTTTTGCTAGATCTTCAAATTTCTCGCCATTATTTATACGCTTTAAAATATCTTGGGCTTTTGCATATGCTGAGGCGTTGGCTTTCAGATCAGAATTATATTTTATTCGAAGTCTGGCATCATCAAATTTAGGCAACAATACAAATTTGATAAATAATCCTTCATCATTGGAAAAATACGTTTTAAGAAGCTGCTGGTACTCTTCAGTCTTCCCGCCGGTATAATATCGATACTCCTGGTCTAACAGATTCCAGTTATTGGAAAACTCTGAGGACGAAACTAGATTTTCCATTTTTTTATTCTGAATCAATTGGTCCGTAGCCGCAGTCTGATCCATGGTCGGATCCAATTTTTTTGCTATTTCTAAATCCTTGTCTTTATCATAGATACTGATCGGGCTACCACCAACCACAATAGCCGGATAAAATTTCTTAAAAAATAAGCTTATGGAGTCCGTGGAATTCGTGCCATAGGCCAAAAAAAGTGAACCCACCAAAAGCAAAACTACCGCTAAGACAATATATAAAATGATTACCTTTTTACGGGCAAGTTTATTGGTCATTGATTATGAAAAAAATACTGAAACCACATTTTTATATTAGATGTTGATTTAGTAGCACCCGCGTTTCCTGAATCAGCAGAATCAGTTTGCGGCAAGACTACTACGTATTCTCCATCTTTTTTCAAATCCAATTTTTCACGCGCCTCGTTTTCTGTAAACTCGGGCGTGTTCATGTATTTTATTAAACTGCTTAATTGCGCATTATCGCCCCGGATTTTATCTGCCTGAGCCTGAAGTTTTTTTATCTCAGCATCGATTTGTCTTTTCTGCAGCATAATCCGAACTGAAAAAAACCCTACTAACACTAATACCAAGATCAGCAGGCCTGTTGTAATTTTAGATCTTAGGAAAGTATTCCAAGACATTAAAAAGTTGCAATTAATGGCAAAAATGTAAAAGCCACCATGCCCACAATCATAACAAGGGCAAGTATAATCCAAATTTTTTGTAGTTTTTTTCGATCTCTCATATTTATTTCTTTAATATTGCCAAGAAGGCTTCTTGTGGAATATCCACTGAACCAATACGCTTTAATCGTTTTTTGCCTTTCTTCTGTTTCTCAAGTAATTTCATCTTTCGGGTAACATCTCCGCCATATAAACCTTTAGTGACGTCTTTTCTAACTGCCGAGATGGTTTCGCGAGCCACGACCTTGCCGCCAATCACGGCTTGGATGGCAATCTCAAATTGCTGACGCGGAATTAAAGTTTTTAATTTCTCAGTCAAACTTCGGCCTTCGGCTTCGGAGAGCTCGCGATGGACGATCATTGACAATGCATCCACCTTTTCACCGGCCACTAAAATATCTAATTTCACCAAGTCCCCGACTCGGAAGTCTAAAAGTTCATAATTTAAAGATGCATAACCAGAGGAGATACTTTTAAGTTTATCATAAAAATCAATAATAATATTGGCCAACGGCATTTCCGCCTGAATTAGCACGCGTTCATTGGATAGATAATCCATATTCTTATAAATTCCGCGGCGGCCCGTGATCAATTCTAAAATCCCGCCAATATATTTTTGGGGCACCAAAATTTCCACATCCACCCATGGTTCTTCAATATTTTCAAATAACGACGGATCTGGAAGTTCTGCCGGAGTGTGAATTATTTTTGACTGTCCGTTTTTCATATTTATTTTGTATTCTACAGACGGGGCAGTCAAAACTAAATCCAAACCGTACTCGCGAGTCAATCTTTCTTGGACTATGTCCATATGTAAAAGGCCTAAAAATCCGGTGCGAAAACCAAATCCTAATGCCGGAATACTTTCTGGTTCAAATTCCAAAGCTGCGTCGTTAAGCTTCAGTTTATCGATAGCGTCTCGAAGAAGCGGATAGTCATCGCCACTGCTCGGAAAAATCGAAGCAAAAACCATGGGCTTAACCTGTTTGTAGCCGGGCAGGGCTTGGGCTAGAGTTTTCGATCTCACCACAGTATCACCTACCCGAGCTTTCCGGACATCCCGCAGGCCAGTCACAATATATCCTACTTCCCCAGTCTGCAAACTTTGGCTCGGCACAAACTTTGGATGGAAATATCCCACTTCCAAAGCCTCAGCTAAAGTTTTCGTCCCAAACATCTCGATCTTGTCATTTTTCGCTAAACTGCCGTCCACCACTCGCACGAATGTCACCACTCCCCGATGCTTGTCGTAGGCCGAATCAAAAATCAAAGCCCGCAAAGGTTTTTCAGGGTCGCCAGATGGAGCCGGGATTCGATTAATCACTGCTTCCAGAATTTTTTCCACGCCTTCGCCAGTTTTGCCTGAGGCGTATAAAATTTCTTCCGCTGCAAAACCGAAAGCCTTGATCATTTCCGCAGCAGTTTTTTCACGGTCCGAATTTGGCAGATCGATTTTATTTACCACAGGAATAATTTTTAGATTATGTTGCTGAGCCAAATGAATATTGGCTAAAGTCTGCGCCTCAATCCCTTGCGTGGAATCCACAACTAAAATCGCACCTTCGCAAGCTGCCAATGATCTGGAAACTTCGTAAGTAAAATCCACATGCCCTGGCGTATCGATCAAATCCAAAATATAACCTTTCCATTCCATCCGTACGGGCTGAAGCTTGATGGTAATGCCCCGCTCTCGCTCCAAATCCATAGTATCCAAAAGCTGATCTTTCATATTGCGCATTTCCACAGTTTTTGTAAATTCCAAAAACCGATCAGCCAGAGTGGATTTCCCATGATCGATGTGCGCAATAATACAAAAATTACGAATTTTAGATTGCATATTTTTTTAGTGAGGATGCGGCAAAAAATGAATTGGGAGGCCGAACCGCTTAGTTCCTGGGGTGAGGCCGATGATTAGATGGAAATTTATGTCTAGTAAATTTCCATCGTCATTTTTTGGCGTATCCGAACGCTATTTCCAGTTCCAAATAATATTAATCGGGCGGCCGATTTTTTGGGCAGTAGTTCTAAACAGTCTAATCAAATGATGCGCTTCTGGCAAGCCTAGCATCCAGCCGACCATAAAATAAAAAATTACTCCTACAGCAGCAGCCCCTAACCCCTGGATCAATACTCCCCAATAAACTGTAAGGCTAACTAAAGGAGAAATTAAGTATAAAGAGACAAAAGCCGCGGTCCCGGCAACTAAAGCACTAATAATAATCTTCAAACAACTTATAATGACGTATTCATCCTGGATATTGCCCAGCTTATAATGAAGTTCCACCAGCAGCAACAGTAAATTCAAAACGCTGGTGATGGAAAAAGCCAAAGCCATACCCGGAACGCCATGCGAGCGTGTCAGCCAAAAAGTTAAAGCAATATTTACCGCAATCGTGATAAATCCAATCACGACCGGCACCAGGGTGTTTTGAATAGCATAGAACGCTCGATTAAATAAAGGAATTAAAGCTTGAGCAAATAAGGAAATAGAAAATAAGCCCAGCGCCTGCGCCACCATCTTCGTGTCAGAAAAAGTAAAACTGGTATTCTGGCCGATCCCTAAAACTAATCGGACGACCTGAGCGCGCAAAACCAGCAATAAGATAGAAATTGGAATTACAAAAAATAATATTTGGACAGTTGTTTTCGCTAACACATCCTTAAAGCCCTGCTGATCTTTTTGGTTATATAAATCCGACAAAAGCGGAAAGACGGCGATCGCAAATGAAACCGCAAATAATCCTAAGGCCACGGACTGCAAATTATTCGCGTAATAAAACACAGCCAACGCGCCCGAGCCTAAGAAAGAACCAAAAACTGTCGCAATCAGAGCTGTGACTTGTTCTGTACCCATAGAAAAAATCCGCGGCCAGTATAATTTCCAAAACTTAATAAAACCCGAATCCGGATAAATCGTAAAACTAAATTTAAAGCCGAGGCGGAAAATTTGCGGCAGCTGAACCATAAAATGCAAAAGCGCGCCTATCACTACTCCCCAGGCCAAACCGACCGGTCCAAATTTCGGATAAAGCCAGAGTGCTCCTAAAATAATTGATAAATTATAAATTACAGGCGCGACTGCAACCAATGTGAATCTTTTCTGGGTGTTAAGCATGCTGGAGACGATGGATGACATAGTCAATAGAACCGGTGACAGTAAAAAAATACTGGTAAATAAGCGGGTTTGGTTGAAAATCTGTCCGCTAAAACCCGGCGCAATGGCATGCACTAAGGGATCAATAAATATATACGCTAATATAGTCAGTCCGATCATCATAATCAAGGTTGTATTGATAATGCTCGAAGCCAGTCGATTCGCCTG
>DATJFX010000029.1:0-8473 GCA_035495465.1 Candidatus Methylomirabilota bacterium | reverse complement strand
GACCTCGTGGTCGTCAACCTCTACCCGTTCGCAGAAACTGCGGAAAAGTTCGAGAAGGGGAAGGCTGGTTTCGACGAGCTGATCGAGAATATCGATATCGGCGGGCCAACCCTGATCCGTGCCGCGGCCAAGAACTACCAGGACGTGCTGGTGGTTGTGGATCCGGCTGACTACCCAGAGGTGGCGACCCAGCTGAGCGGAGAGGAGACTGTGGAGTTTCGATTCGAAATGGCGAAAAAGGCTTTTGGCCACATCGCCGTGTACGACGTCGTGATCGCGGAAACGCTCATGGGCGTGCAACTGAGCTGACAAGATTCGGTTTTTACCGAGTCTTTTTTATTGCCAAAAATGGTATAATCAATTATATGAAATCTGATTTGAAAGAAAAATCTAAGGTTTTAGAGAATCTAAATTCCGAGCAGGAAAAGGCTATTACTTTTACGAATGGTCCGCTGCTGATTATTGCCGGGGCCGGCACTGGGAAAACTACGGTGCTTACCCGTCGGATTGTTTGGTTGATAGAGCAAGGCCTTGCTAAACCTGAAGAAATTTTAGCCCTGACTTTTACAGAAAAAGCAGCAAATGAAATGTGTGAACGAGTAGATCTGCTTATGCCTTTAGGTTACGCAGATATTCAGATTTCTACTTTTCATGCTTTTGCGCAAAAGATTTTAAATCAGCACGCTTTGGATATTGGTTTGCCAGGTGATTTTCAGGTCATTACCGATACGCAAGCTTGGATGATGATAAAAAAACATCTTTATGATTTTGATTTGGATTATTATAAGCCCTTGGGCAACCCAAATCGTTTTATCTATGCTTTGCTTAAGCATTTTAATAAAGCAAAGGGCGAGGAAATCACTCCGGAAGATTATCTGAAACTTGCGGAGTCCCTAAGACTTGAAGGAGATAGCGTCGAAATTAAAAAAAAGGCGAAAAAGAAAAAAAATACGAAAGCGCAGGAAGAAATTTCGGATACGGATCCGGCGGAAGCGGCACGCGTTATGGAAGTTGCGAATGCCTACCATAAGTACCAAAAGCTTTTATTAGATCAAGGTTTTTTGGATTTTGGAGATTTGATAAATTATACATTGAGGCTTTTTAAAACCCGTCCGAATATTTTGGAATTTTATCAGCGCCAATATAAATATATTTTGGTCGATGAATTTCAGGACACGGACTTATCACAGTACGAGCTAGTGAAGATGCTAGCCAAACCTTTAAACAACATTACGGTAGTGGGAGACGATGATCAGTCAATTTATAAATTCCGCGGAGCTTCCATTTCCAATATTTTAAAATTTAAAGAGGATTATAAGGACGCAGCTGAAGTGACCCTGACTGAAAACTACCGCTCAACTCAGAAAATTTTGGATTTATCATATAATTTTATCCAGCAGAACAATCCGGAGCGTTTGGAAGCCAAATTAAAGATTTCGAAAAAACTGATTTCTCATCTCGACTCCATAACAGATATTCAGGTTTTACATGCTAAAACTAGTTTCGAAGAGGCCAAGTCAGTAGTTGATAAAATCATAGAATTACAGACAAGCCAGAATTTATCTTTTAATGATTTTGTGATTTTAGTTCGGGCCAATGACCATGCGGAAGCTTTTCTGACTCAACTGAGCAACCGAGGCGTTCCATATATTTTTGTCGCGAACAGGGGATTATATAAGAAGCCGTTTATCCTCGATATTTTGGCTTATCTGGGACTTTTGGATAATTACCATGAAACTGATAACATCTATCGAGTTTTAAATATGTCGAAATTTAAAATTTCGGATACGGATCTAATCACTTACGCTCAGATGGCGAAACGCCGTGCTGTCTCGTTATTTGAAGTTCTGCAGCAAACCAGAAATAATCCTAAGATAGATCAGCTGTTAAAGTTAATTGCCCGGCATACTGAACTGTCCCGGGAAATTCCCGTTTCCGAATTACTTGTGAAAATCTTAGATGACTTAGAATTAACCCAGGGGCTGATGGATGATTCCATGCAAAATGTGGAAAATCGGAATCTCCTGGAAAAGTTTTATCAGAAAGCCCAAGAGTTTGAAGATGAAAATGATGATAAAAGTCTGAAAGGATTTTTAAATCAAATCCAGCTAGAAATTGAATCCGGAGATCTGGGAGCTCTAGGCAGCAATGTCGATAGCGGGCCGGAAGCAGTGCGGGTTATGACAATCCACTCGGCCAAGGGCCTAGAGTTTGACTGCGTATTCGTAGTCAATATGGTGGACCAAAGATTTCCGTCCAGGGATCGTAAGGAACAAATCGAAATCCCGCAAAATTTAGTCAAGGAAATTCTGCCAGAGGGGGATGCGCATTTAATGGAAGAGCGTAGGCTTTTCTACGTGGCAGCGACACGTGCAAAAAGATTTTTATATCTTACCTGGGCCGATGAGTATGGAGGAACGGCTCATAAAAAACCTTCTCGATTTTTAGTAGAACTCGGGCTGGAACAAACGCGAACCAAATCCGCTCCTGCGGGAGAGGTATTTTTTCGCCGTCAGCCTCCCTTGCCCCAGATGGGTCCGCCTTTGCCGATTCCTCAGACTTTCAGTTTTTCCCAATTGTCCTGTTTTTTGCATTGTCCTTTGGAATACAAATATAAGTATGTTTATCATTTGCCTTTGCCCGGCGAGGCCCAGTTGTCGTTTGGCGTAACTATCCATAAAACTTTTGAAAAATATCTTCGCACCATGATTCAGCTGAACGCCGTGAAGCAGGCGGATTTGTTTGGCAAGAAAGCCAATGAATTAGAACTGCCTAAAAAAGATTTGCTGAAAACTTTTTATCAAGAATCATGGGTAGATGATTGGTACCCGAACGCGCAAAATAAAAAAGAGTACCGCGAGCGGGGCTTAAAGATCTTGGAAAATTTTTATGAAAAATTTTCAAAAGATCCGAAACTACCGAAATTTCTGGAGAAGCCGTTTAAACTGAAAATTGGCGACTATAAATTTACGGGTAAAATCGACCGTGGTGACCTTAATGCTGACGGATCTATTGATATCGTGGACTATAAAACCGGCCAAGCAAAACAAAAGCTTTCACCAGTCGATAAACAACAATTGCTGATTTATCAAACTGCGGCGCAGGAAGAATTTAAAGAAAAAGTAAATTCTTTGAGTTACTGGTATGTGAATGATCTTTCGGATTCCGCAGCCTTTTTAGGAACACCGGATGAGATTGCAAGCCTGAAAGCTAAACTTTTAGAAACCATCGAAGAAATAATACAAACTATTAAGACTAATAATTTTTCCGAGACAGATCGGCATATTTCGCACGAATGTAAGTATCGTCATTTTGAACGATAGGGAAACGGATTAAAATTTTGTATTATTCTCCAAATCTGGTATAATTAATGTGCTTTGAACTCTCTTGCAGAAAAACAAACTCTACATTATTCTTCATGCGACCTCGGTAATTGTATTCGGAACAGGTGTTGTAATTACCTTGTTTTTAGTTCCACCTGAAGGCTGGACTCATCTGCTGTTATTTTATAGTTTATTGTGTCTTTGTTCTTTTTCTGTTTTTTCTTTGATTGGCATGTATGTTCGAAAATGGTTTGGCCAAAGGGAATTAATTGGCCAGTATATGGTCACGGCCAGTAGACAGGCGGTTTGGCTTACCATAATTCTTGCGGGGGCGTTAGCTCTGGCCAGTCGAAATCTATTGACCTGGTTAAATGCCACTTTCCTAGTATTGGCCGTAGTATGTTTTGAATCTTATTTAATTGTTAAAAATGATCGAAAGCCTTAAGCAACTTAAAGAGCAGATCCAAACCGAGCTGGATTCAACCCAAGATTTGCAAAAACTCGATGAATTAGTCGTGAAGTATTTTGGTCGCAAGCAGGGGAAATTAACTCATATCCTTCGCTCTCTAAAAGATATTGACGCACGCCAAAGGAAAATTTTAGGAGCCGAGGCCAATGAGTTAAAGCTGGAAATGTGGAAGCAGTTTGATGAAAAGCGCCAGAGCATAAAAAATTCCGGCAAAAAAGAATTTATAGATTTAACCGTCGATGGCACTAAGCCAGTTTTGGGACACCTTCATCCGATTACTCAGGTTAGGCGAGAGGTGGAGAGAATTTTTCAACAGTTAGGCTTTGGGGTTGTCTTAGGTCCCGAAGTTGAATCGGATTATTATAACTTCGAGGCGCTAAATATTCCGGCAGAACATCCAGCCCGAGACATGTGGGATACTTTCTATATAAAAGCTCAAGGTTCGAAAGGGTCAGACAAACTTCTTTTGCGCACCCATATCTCGCCTATGCAGGTTCGGGTGATGGAAAAAAATACTCCGCCATTTGCTGTAGTATCTTCTGGTCGGGTATTTCGCCATGAGGCGACAGATGCCCGCCATGAACATACCTGGGACTATACTGAAGGATTTTTAGTTGGCGAAAATATTTCACTGGCCAATTTGAAAGCTACGTTATTAAATTTTTTCCAGCAGCTTTTTAACTCGAAAATTGAAATCAAGCTTCGTTCTTCTTATTTTCCCTTTACTGAGCCGAGCTTTGAGGTTTTGATGAGTTGTATTTTTTGCCAGAAAAAAGGCTGTTCTATCTGTAGCCACGTGGGTTGGCTGGAAATGGCCGGCGCGGGTATGATTCACCCGAAAGTTTTTGAACATGCTCATTACAAGGAGGGTCAATACTCGGGTTTTGCCTTTGGCTTAGGTATTTCCCGAATTGCTATGCTTAAATATAACATCCCTGATGTCCGTATGTTTTATGAAAATGATATTCGTTTCCTTAAGCAGTTTTAAATTTAAGATTAATTACTAATTTTATGGAACCTCTCCAACAATCTCCTAAACCTATCCCAGTCGAACCTGTAAATCCCCAGGATTTAACTTTTCAGGTCATGCCGAAGCATCCAGGCTTTTCTTCTGCGCTTTCTAGTCCGGTCCCGGCCGCACCGCTGCCAGTTATGCAAAAAAATTCACCTCCAGGCGGAGGCAAAGCGCGATTTTATATAGTTTTAGCAATTATTGTTATTCTGCTTCTAAGTGGTGGCGCTTTTCTTTTCTTTAGAAACCGCACTCCTTCCCAGACCAGCCAAACTCCTGACAACTCACCGAGCACGAAATTGCCTAAGATCTGGACTACCAAGTATTTTCAGAAAGAAACCTGTGACAATCCGGAAGTTTGCGGCGATACTGCAGACCCGGATTCAGATGGCTTAAATAATTACGACGAATTCGTAGCGAACACTGACCCGACAAATCCCGATACTGACCAAGACGGTTTGGCAGATGGAGATGAAGTGAATATTTATAAAACCGAACCGACCCAGAAATTTACCGACCGCCGCGATCTTGTCAGGCAAAACAATTGGGTCGACGGATTTCAGGTTAAGAATAATTATGATCCCTTAACACCGGCTATAAAATTTACGGACGCGCGTAAGCAGCAGATTGCTGATGATACGACCCAATTTGGTCTTCATGAGCCGACCATCACCACGCTTAAATCCTCATTTGGCATGTAAATGAAATTTTCATACGAATGGCTAGCACAATTAAGCGGACACAAAGGTTCTGCAAAAGATCTTGCAGAGCTTTTATCTGTGCGAGCCTTCGAAACGGAAGTCGTAAAAAATTCTGAGTTTCCGGGCATCATCGTGGCGAAAGTTACGAAAATTGAAAAACATCCGAATGCCGATCGCTTGCGTGTAATTGAACTTACAGATGGTAAACAAAATATTAGCCCAGTGGTTTGCGGGGCATGGAATTTTGATGTGGGAGCTTTTGTCCCTCTGGCTTTACCCGGTGCTGTGATACCTGTTAATACCCATGATGCTTCTGGCCAGTCTTTTGTTTTAAATAAGGCGACAATTCGGGGCGTAGAATCCCAGGGCATGATTTGTTCAGCCAAAGAACTAGGGCTTGCTGGTGACTCAGAAGGAATTTTACTTTTGGACAAAAATTTGGAATTGGGTTCTGATTTTTCACCTAAAAACAGCAAAGAAATTATTTTTGATATTTCTGTCCCCGCAAACCGTCCGGATATTCTTTCGTATCGTGGAGTGGCATGGGAAATTTCCGCGCTGACTAATTCCAAGTACCAAGCCAAGCCTGTTGCCAAAACGGTTACTAAATTACGTTCTAATATTTTAAAAGTACGTGTTTCTGAACCAAAGCTCTGCAGTTTATACTCTGCGCTCCGAATCAGTAATATTTCAGTCGGACCTTCCCCTCAGTTTATCCAAAACCGCCTGAAAGAATCGGGTTTAAGACCGATCAATAATGTCGTAGATATTACGAACTATGTTATGTTGGAAATGGGCCAGCCGATGCATGCTTTCGATGCCATGAAAGTAAATGGCGGAATAAATGTCAGAAAAGCCTATGTCAATGAAACTATAACTACCCTCGACGGTCAAGATCGAAAACTTTCTTCGGATATATTGGTAATTGCGGATAGCAAACAAGCTCTGGCAATTGCCGGGATTATCGGAGGCCAAAACAGCGCTGTGACGGATGCAACGACTGAGATAATCTTAGAAGCTGCGAATTTCAATTCTGTACAGACCAGACTTACGTCAAAAAAATTAGGCTTACGCACAGATGCTTCTAGTCGCTTCGAAAGATCCTTGCCTTCAGCGTTTGTAGATCAAGCTTTGCAGCTAGCTTCAGACTTACTGGCCAAATATGCTTCTGGGAAGACTTTAGAGTACGCGACCACGGGAATAAAAACCTCTAAACCTACGATTGTTTCAGTGGAGCCGGATAAGGTGAATGCCTTGCTGGGATTGAATCTGAGCAAAAGTTCTCAGAAAAAGATTTTAACAAATATGGGTTTTACGGTCAGCGGCGCTAATACTCTAAGAGTCACAGTTCCTTTTTGGCGGCCGGATGTGAAAATCTGGCAGGATCTGGCCGAAGAAATTGTTCGTTTTGAGGGGTTGGATAAAATACCAAATATTTCACCGAACTTTACAAGTTCTGCGTCCCTTTCTGATCCACGAGTGAGCATCCGGGAGAAAATTTCTGATCTCTTGGCGTCTTTAGGATTTGATGAAGCCTACACATACTCTTTTGTCTCTCGCGCGTTTTTACAGAAATATAATATTGATCCGAAATCTGCAGTTGAGGTTGCAAACCCGATAAGCTCGGACCAGGAATTTTTAAGATTGGGTTTGGGTATGAATTATGAAAAATTGATCGCCCAGAATGCGAAGTACGAATCGAAAGGGAATTTGTTTGAGATTGGCAATGCTTACTTTAAATCCGGGGATTATATCAAGGAAGAGATGCGATTGTATATATTAAGTTTTTCAAAAGATGCTGTGCCTCTAGATTATTTTGTGGGCTCTCTTAAGGAATTATTTCATAGACTGGGCATTGATTTTTCCGTAAAACAAATTGATGAACAAACCGGAAATATCTTAAGCAATGGGCAGAATTTAGGCCCTATCCAGGCGGAGACACAAGGGGAGGTTAAATGGATAGCGGCAGAGCTTAGGTTTGACGAGCTTGCGAAATTTATTCAAGCGTCGGAATTTCAAACTATTAATAGATACCCTTCCAGGCAACTCGACGTAGCAATTTTGGTTCGAGAAGATCTATCTTGGCAGCAAGTGAAAGATGTGGCCACGCCAAAAAACTTTAAACTTTTACAGGATGTCGAGTTAATCGAAGTATATCGAGGGAAAAATGTCACACCAGGTAAAAAAAGCTTAACTTTCCGCTTAACTTATCAAGCTCCGGATAGGACCTTAACTGATGAAGAAGTGGAAAAGATTCATTCCCAGATCTTAGGTGAGTTAAAGGCCAAATTAAACGTCCAAATCCGCGATTAAATGGCTTTATTTAGGGGAAGTTTTCTGCTATAATATAGATACCCAAACCGGGTCATTTTTATGCCCAAAAAAGACGAAGAAGAAAAGAAACCAAATACTGCTGAGAAAGCTTATACCTCTGAACAAATTACTGTCCTTGAGGGTCTTGAGCCTGTGCGGAAGCGCCCCGGCATGTATATCGGTAACACAGCGAAAGAAGGGTTTCATCATTTGTTGAAGGAAATAGTAGACAATTCTATAGACGAAGCTATGGCTGGGTATGCCAAACGAATCGACGTTACAATTCATCCAGATAATTCGGCTTCAGTGCAAGACGATGGCCGAGGAATTCCAGTTGACGTTCACAAGCAAACCAAAAAATCAGCTTTAGAAACAGTTTTGACAGTTCTGCATGCTGGTGGAAAATTTGGCGGTGAAGCATCCGGATACAAAGTTTCTGGCGGACTTCATGGTGTCGGCGCTGCTGTGGTAAATGCTCTTTCTGATTATGTAAAAGCTGAAGTGCGTCGGGACGGAAAAATTTACACCCAAGAATACAAGCAAGGCAAACCTACTGGCAAAGTAAAAATGGCCGGGTCAGTGCCTAAAAACGATCCATGGCAGCAAGGAACAAAAATTACTTACAAACCAGATGCAACTATTTTTACGGTGACTG
>DATJFX010000028.1:0-13884 GCA_035495465.1 Candidatus Methylomirabilota bacterium | reverse complement strand
TTTGCTTTATAAACCCACCCACGTACCTGTGGGTCAGGATCAAATGCAGCATCTGGAACTTACCAATACTATTGCCCGGAAATTCAACAACAAATTCGGTCAAACGTTTACTGAAATAAAGCCTTTTATGCAAAAACCTTTACGCATCATGAGTTTAACTGAACCAGAACGCAAAATGAGCAAGAGTGAACCTGGCTCATACATCAATATTTTTGATGAACCTGATGAAATCAAGAAAAAATTGGCTAAGGCCGTGACTGCTACGGATGCACCGGCTGGGCAAATGCCGAAGGGCGTTTTCAATTTGTTTGAACTATTAACTCATTTCGGCAATCCCGCTTTGGTTGACAAATTTAAAAAGCAGTATCATGATAATACTATAAAGTATTCGGAGCTTAAGGACACTTTGGCCCAAGTAATCGCGGATTATTTTAAGCCAATGCGCAAAAATAAAGACAAACTCATGCAAGACGACAAAAAAATCCAGAACGTCATCGTAAATGGGGCTAAAAAGGCCAATAAAGTGGCAGAGCAAACCCTAGCTTTAGTTAAATCAAAAATCGGACTAATTTAAAAGGCCAATTACTTGGCTTTTTATGTTTGCCGGATTTGTCGAAACAGAAACAAAACAACTAACGGAGGGCTCTATGTACCAGGTCATCGTGACGACCTCGTCTTATGAGCATGCATTGATCGTCGTGCTCAAGACAACTGGCTCGCGGCTGTTCTCTGGGGAAGCCCAAAAGCTCGCAGACATCAGTCCTTTGGACCCACGGTCTGTGGATATGGACATTGATCACACGCCAGAGGATGTGGCTGCTCGACTCCGCGCTCTCAACATCCCTTTCGTGACTGTCCAGCCCATGCCCGCGCCCCATCGCCGCAAATTCGAATACACTGCCACCCAGGTCCACGACCGGGCCTGGGCCGAACTGACGCGGCTTCATGCCCAGCCGTATCAATTGCCGCAAACCGCTTGAACTTTTCTCAAGCGGCTTTTTTTATCCCTTAATCAAATTTAGAAGTTCCTGAGTTTTTTGTTTCAATAATTCTTCCGACTTAGCTTCGACATTTAACCGCAGCAAAGCCTGGGTATTTGAGGCGCGAACATTTCCCCGCCACTCTGGGTACTCTATCGATAGACCATCCGTCCGATCTTGTTTGGCATCGCCATAGTTTTGGCTGAGCCTGCTTAAAATTTTCTCGCCTTCTGAAGGACTAGGCAGATCAATATTAATTTCTCCAGAAATTGGATACTGGATAAAATATTCGTCAAAAAGCTTAGAAACTTTTTGCCCTGACTCAGACACGATCTGTAAAATTAATAAAAACGGGATCAAGCCATTATCACAGTAGAAATAATCCTTAAAATAATAGTGTCCGCTCATTTCCCCGGCAAACACTGCTTCTTCCTTACGCATCCGCTCCTTGATAAAACTGTGTCCGGCTTTATTTATGACTGGCGCACCCCCGGCTTCTGTCACCTCATGAATAGTGGCCCAGATGGCTCGTGGATCGAAAATAATTTTCGCTCCGGGATTGCGGGAACAGAAATATTTCGCTAAAAAAGCAGTCAGATAATATCCGGGAACCCAGCGGCCGGTTTCATCGAACAAGAAAAATCGATCCGCATCCGCATCCCAAGCCGCGCCCAGATCCACTTGTTCTTTTTTTATCTGTGCCACGGTCTCAATCCGATTTTCTTCCAAGAGCGGGTCAGGAGTGCCCTTAGGAAAAGAACCATTCGGTTCGGCATTCATTGGAATTATAGTGAGCGGCAGGGATAAGCCTAAAACATTTTTCACAGCCGGTCCAAACATGGCATTACACACCACTTTCAAGGGTTTGATTTTAGCTTTATCGATGAAAGACAAACATTTTTCTAAATAATCTTTCTGGACATTTTGTTGACTGACAGTGCCTGGAGTCGGATGTTTATAAGCATAATTTTCTAATACCAGTTTTTGAATATCCTTTATCCCAGTATCGCCAGAAATAGGTACTGCCCCGGCGCGAACCATTTTCATGCCATTGTATTCCCGGGGATTATGAGAAGCTGAGATAATAACGCCGCCGTCGTACTTATAATTTGCCACCGCAAAGTAGAGCATGTCTGTAGTGACAATGCCTATGTCTACCACATTCACCCCATGATCGATAAATCCATTCTTCATGGATTCAAACAAAGCCGGGCCTGATAAGCGGACGTCACAAGCGAGCGCCACAACTTTAGGATTAACTAACTTGGCGTAAGCCTGCGCGATTTTATAGGCAGCCTGTTCATCAATTTCCGAAGGATAAACCCCCCGGATATCATAGGCCTTAAAAATTGTCGGATCGATTTTCATCTTTTTAGTCTATCAAAAATTAGCTGATAATGCTAGAATTACAGCACTTATATGAGACTAGAACAATCCCCCGTTTCAACTGAGCATGTGGACCAGAATCGCCCTGAATTTTTTCAAGAAAATTTGGCCTTGGAACTATTTCAAGCAATTCCCCAACTTGAAACTCGGGTATCAACAAAGGAAGAAGATTCCGGCCGCATCGATATTGGCCCGAAACAGATTATTGACGCGGTTTCGTATTTAGAAAAAAAACCGGCTATGGCTCTTCAAATTACTTCCAGCAGCAGCCGCGAGGTACGAGCAAAAAAGCTTCAGGAAATGCGCACCAAGCCTTTTATTCGTCTGCCTGAAATGAAACCAAGCGAACCGGCAATCCCCCGCGTGCTGGTATATCTAGATAAACAATACCTGGCTCAGATAGAGTCTGGTAGCTTAAGAAATAATCCAGAAGCGGCCATCCAAGTCTTGAGCAGTGCTATAAATAGTTTAAAATTTGACCTGACTCAAACAAAAAATCCTCTAGAACAAAAATCCGTACAAGGTCTGATCCAAATACTCGAACAAGAAAAAAGAAAGTATATCCACTAACATTTTGTGGATACCAAAAACCACCTGGGCCCAGGTGGTTTTTGGTACGGATACTTTACTGTTTTTTCTGAACGATGGGTCCTTCGGGGAAAGCTAAATCAGCATTGTTGGCTGGGACTATATTAGCAAATTGATTACCCCAGGAGAGGAAAACTTCGGCTGATGGAAACGGGTACCGCACTTGAGCCCCCAGGAAATAAACTGTGCCCTGAGATAAAACTAAGGCTCCTCTAGGATGACGATCAGTAGCACTAACCATTGGAAGACCTTGGGGAATACCTGATGTATTCATACTAGTGACTTTTAGGGCAGAATACCCCAGACCGACGAAGACATTCCAGGAAGTAAATGGACGCTTAACTCCGTATTCTATAACGTAGATGGTTGAAGAATCAGCATCTTTGATTAAGATTCCGTCTGCGGGAACAGTGGCAGGAGTGGTAGTAGGAGTGGCGGGGGTTTGAGTAGGAGATGGTGTAGATATAGAAGCAAGAGCCGGTTGGATTGTAAACGTTTTAGACGAAGGAGGCAGCAGAGGGTTATTCCCATTGTTTGTATCAATCCCATAGACATAATAAGTATGTGGTTTTCCATCTTTTAAGCTATCTGGGATAGTATAACGAAAGCCGTGGTTCCCTGAAACACTTAGAGCAGTATTTACATCTGGACGCGGAAGATTAGCAGTAGCCACAGACAAAAATCCAGAGAACGGTGGCACAGCTGGGGCATCTACATAAATATGAACTGCAATTGATGCGGATGAATCATCCGGATCCAAAGCCCAACCTTTGATACTTACTCCATCCGAATCTAAACCATCGAAATTCCCGGTCGGCGAGGAATTGGATCCCGAGGAAGATGTAGGTGTCGGAGTTGGGGTCGGCGTAGGAGTCGGTGGAGTTGTCGTGGCCGCAGTCACAGTGACTGATGCAGTTGCAGTAAAATCACCAAACCACTGAACGCCCTCCTGCAACATCCGCCATTGCATAGGATAGACGCCAGGCGTCGAGGGAGCAATTGCAGTAAAAGGAACCGTCACGGTCGCACCCGGTGCCACATCGTTTGGCATAGCCACACGCCCAAATCCCCAAACAGCGTTGTCCTGCGGCTGCTGAGAGCCAAGATAGAATGAAGACGAAGCCGACCATGTAGTGTTACCTGTGTTTGTGAATGTTACTGTTGCAGGCATACTCGAGCCTGCAGTTACGCTGCTCGGTATTGATTGACTGACAAAGGATGAGTTATTTGTGCCTTGCGTCGGTGTCGGCCCTGGGCTTGGAGCGGGTGCTGGAGCTGGAGGAGTAGTTGACCCAGTATCTACCGGAGGAGTATATGTTGCGCCAATTGTAGTATTTACATGAAAAACATGAACTCTCGGATAATACGTACAGCAACCAGATTGATCCGCTTGTCTTTCAGTAAGAAAAATATTTGATGTCACAGGATCAAATACAGCCTGTCCAAAGCGATATCGACATGTCTGTACACCCAAACTAGAAGCGCCAGGTATCGTGTTGATTTGAAATGTTTCCTTCGGAACCACTGACCAAGAAGTGTTAGACCCCTGAGCCACTGGAATCATATCATTTGGATCCGTAATCCAAGCTGTGGAAGCAATGCTTCCTGTATGGGGACCCGTCGCAGCTAGACAAGGATCGGTTTGACCAAATACATCGGTCTGAGGTCCGTACCAACTATGAGCCACTGTTCCGCCATCAGTATATGTAGTGTTAGGAATTGTATCTACTAATTCACCAAATTCCACAATCCCCCTCTTTCCGCCCGGCACGTCGATCCAAGCAGATGTATCCACCATATCAAGCATGAATGGCGTAGCACCACCAGCCCAAAGCTGCTGAGCATCCGTGATCGTTCCGCCTTTGGATGGATCATAAATTCCCGAACAGCCTGTTGGATCGTCAGTACATTTCCACGCCGTAAGCTTGAAATTGGCCACTCGAGGCATGAGGTGGTTTATATCAAAATATTGAAGTGGCAAAGTATTAATAGTCACATGACTATCATAAATAGTATCCTTCGGCGTGCTCAAACTTGGTAACGCAAAAGCTTGCAAATCAGCACCGAAGGGCGCTGTGGCATTCCCAGTATGGGGTGGATTACCAATATATACAGTTCGTCCAGGAACATACGCTTGGAAACTTGATGGAATAGGATTAATAGTACCGTGAGCCGAACCGGAATGAGTGGAAGTTCTCCATGGACCCTTGCAACTAGCTGTGCCGTCATCATTTAGAACAGATACGCCAACGGAAGGATTGTGACTTACTCCTTCGTATTGGGTAGTGTACCCCCACCAAAGATTGTTAGTGCCTGGCTCTAAGTATAATCCTTCAATGTTTGGGAACCCATCATTAATACCATTTGTGCTATGATCCGGCCGGCCTGCTGTGTCGGCACAACCATAACCCTTACCATCCCAGATATCTGGCCACTTTTGGACTAACGATGCTGTTGGCGGGTTGCTAACACTCTGACCAGGATATGTCCATTCAGAAACCATGGAATTGAAATCCTGCCATCCGCTAACGCCGGTAGATGGTCCACTTAACAAAAAATGCATTTGTCCATTTACCCATCGAATCGTCATAGCGCCATTTGAGTAATACAAAGGATGGTACGGAGTCTCCGGCATGGGTGGAAATTTAAAACTTCCCAGATAATAAATATCACTTTTAGTCAGAAGTGCCGGATCCGAAGCTTGCACCTCCTTACTTTGAGGAATAGCTAAAATTAGTAGAAGTAATAAAATTATTCCGAGAGAAGACAGACGTTTTAAATTGTAGGTTATGGACTTCATTTTAAATAAATCTTTTAAAGTAAAAAAACTCTTAAAAACCTTAGGTTTGAGTCTTTTGCTATATACGTATTAATTTGAATTTTGTTTTGGTTTCTACTTTAGAACTCAATTTCTAAAGATATTATATCATACTTTTAGTTTTTTGTAAAGTACTTGTACACTTAAAAAAGTTTTTTGGACGTAGAATATAATAATTAACATTTCGAATAAAACTCTAAATCTGCTAAAATGAGCAAGCAATTAACTTTTACTAATGTCATTTTCTGTCGGAATCGTCGGCCTTCCTAATGTCGGCAAATCAACTTTGTTTAATGCACTGACCAAACAAGCAGTGCCAGCTTCGAATTTTCCATTTACCACTATTGATCCAAATGTTGGTGTGATCGCTGTACCTGATGAACGCTTAGCCAAACTAGCCGCACAAGAGAAGAGTGAAAAAATCGTGCCTACGAGCATTGAGTTCGTAGATATCGCGGGACTCGTGAAAGGCGCAGCTGAAGGTGCGGGACTAGGCAATAAATTTTTATCTCACATCCGAGAAGTGGATGCAATTGTCCAGGTGGTTAGATTTTTCGAAAACAAAGATATCATTCATGTGGATGGATCTGTAAATCCCCTGCGCGATATCGAAGTGATCAATCTCGAATTAATGTTGGCGGATCTAAATACAGTTAATAAAAGATTAGAAAGTTTAGGAAAAGAAATTAAAGCTGGCAAAAAAGAATCTGTAGTTCTCAAAACTGCTTTGGATAAAATTAAAGTTTCCTTAGATGAAGGACATTTGGCCCGGACAGTAAGCTTAAATGAAGAAGAAGCCAAATTAGTTAAAGGTCTACAGCTTTTAACTATGAAACCAACTTTATATGTCGCGAATAGTTCCAATCCCGTGGCTTCCATAAACAATATAGAATTTTTACCGATTGATATAAAAATCGAAGCAGAGCTTTCTGAGCTCACGGATGAAGAACGCGTAGAATATATGAAGGAGTTAAACATGACTGAATCAGGCTTGGACAGTTTAGCTAAAGCTGCTTACAAATTATTAAATTTAATTACTTTTATCACTGCCGGCCCTATGGAAAGTAAAGCCTGGACAATTGTAAAAGGCACAAAAGCGCCACAAGCGGCTGGGGTTATCCATACTGACTTTGAAAAAGGTTTTATCAAAGCTGAAGTGATCGCCTGGGATAAACTTTTAGAAGCCGGCGGTTACGGTTCAGCCCGGGACAAAGGCTGGTTACGATTGGAAGGCAAAGAATACGTGGTAGTGGATGGAGATGTGGTACATTTCAGGTTCAATAACTAACCCTTGCTAAAAAGCCTAAACCCTGCTAAAATAGCTAAGCTTTAACAATTTAATTAATAAGCGACATATTCGGTCTCTCTTTAGAGAGGCTGATAAAGAAAGGAATTCTTTATGCCAAAATATGAGCTGATGTATATTTTATCCTCAGCCGTATCCGATAACGATGTGCCTGGGATCAGTAGTGAAGTCGATAAGTTCATAACTGACCAAGGCGGCAAACTTTTGACCCAAGAAATGATGGGAAAAAAGAAATTGGCCTATCCCATCAAGAAAACCCGGAACGGTTTTTATGTTCTGGAAACTTTTGACTTGGAAGGCAAACATTTACAACCATTGGATAACAAGCTCCGCTCCATGGAACCTATTATCCGCTATCTGGTTGTCAACGTAGAAGACATGGAACGACGGGCAATCAAAGACAAGGCAGTCCAAGAAAAAATGCGTATAGCTAGAAAAATTCCAGTACCAAAACCAGCGGTACCCGGTCCGGAAATTAAACTTTCCGAAACTGAACTGGAAGCTAAAATTGCTCAAGCCATCGACTCTGAAGATTTGACCAAATAAACATTTAATCATAAATATATGGATCTCAATAAAGTCATGTTGATCGGGCGCTTAACTCGCGACCCAGAAGTTCGCACCACTCCGAACGGGGCCAAAGTTGCGGCCATCGGGCTGGCCACGAGTTTTAACTGGACGGATAAAAACGACGGTCAGAAAAAAGAACAAACCGAGTTTCATAACGTGGTTATGTGGCGCGGTTTGGCAGGAGTTGCGGAACAATATCTGAAAAAAGGCTCCCAAGTATACATTGAAGGCCGATTACAAACTCGCAGCTGGGATGATAAAACTTCCGGGCAGAAAAAATATCGCACAGAAATAGTAGCTGACAATATGATCATGCTTGGACGAGCAGGCGGTTCTAACTCTGCTCCGGCCACTGGCAGCTCCCCTGTTACCATGGATCAGCCAGAGCCTAAATCCGATATTCCAGAAATCCAAATTGATGATGGCGATTTGCCATTTTAATCTCAACTAATAATTATTAATTACTATGCCTATTCCTCCTACTAACAATATTCGCAAACCTTGCCTTTTCTGTACTGAGAAAATCTCTTTTATAGATTACAAGGACACTCAATTCATGCGTAGATTTATGAGTCCGCATGCAAAGATTATGGCCAGCAAAAAAACCGGCACCTGCCGCAAACACCAGCGCATGGTATCTACGGCATTAAAAAGAGCCCGCCATATGGCCCTCTTGCCATTTGTCAGCACCTAAGTCTATGGCTATTCTCGACTTCTCTGACCTGAAAGGTACAGGTCAAATTATCAAATACAACAACGAACCTTATCAGATCATCTGGTCGAATTTTATGCGCACGGCACAGAGGAAACCAGTGATCCAAGCCAAGCTTCGAAACCTCATGACGGGCAAGGTCATGGAGTATTCGTTCAAATATGGAGAAAAAATCCCTGAAGCAGATGTACTGAAACGCAAATGCCAATATCTCTATTCCGATGACGAAGGCGCGCATTTTATGAACCCAGAAACTTTTGAGACTTTGGTCGTACCGAAAATTATCGTCGAAGATCAGATCAAATTCTTAAAAGAAGGTTCAGACACCACAATTATGTTTTTCGAAGATCGACCGATCGCTCTGGATCTGCCTGTAAAAATTGATTTGAAGGTCGTAGAAACTGCAAGCGGTGTCAAAGGCGATACTGCAACTGGCGGTACTAAACCTGCCACGTTAGAAACTGGCTATGTCGTAAACGTTCCTTTGTTTATCAAAGAAGGTGACATTGTCAGGGTCAATACTTCTTCTGGTGATTATGTAGAACGGGCCACTCAATAATAAATAAAAAAAACGCCTCGGTTGAGGCGGTTTTTTTATTGACTTTATTTAATATCGCCGCAGGAGAGATCAGTTATAATTTCCGCAGCGGATTTGTGAATGTTAATAGCCAGAGGTAACTGCTTCATCAGATTATCCATGGTGGTATCGATTACGGAAGTGGAATGACCAGCAACTACATCAGTTAAATCATATGCAATAGCTCCGGGATTAGGACAGGCACCGGCATGGATGTGCGCCGGTTCAGAACTTGCCGGAGCATTGTTTAATTCAATCTTCACCTGAGTTTTTCCATTCCCCAAATCCGTTAAAACCGCCGTACCGTCTTGTTTTGAACCATTTAAAGCGGTTAAAGGTACTAGCATAGGAGCGGATTGGCCCACCTGGACCTGAACCTGGGACTGTGATTGGCTATCTGCCGAGTTATTATTTGAAGCAGCGGGAGATGGGGTATTCGCGGTTTGATTGCAAGCCGCAGCTACTAAACTCAAACTTAAACCTAATAATAAAATTTTTCCTTTCATAAACTTCTCCTTTCCCTGCAAGCAGGATTTAATATTATTTTTTAAAATAAATTTATCCTTGATCCATGTGCAAATACTTTTCGGCATCTAAAGATGCCATACAACCCATACCAGCAGCGGTGACAGCTTGTCTATAGCGAAAATCTCGCACATCCCCTGCGACAAATACTCCGTTTACATTCGTCTTAGTTCCATCTGTGGGCACAATATAACCCTTAGCGTCCAAATCAATTTTCCCATGAAAAATTTCGGTATTGGGTTTATGGCCAATGGCTATAAATGCTCCTTCCACGGCTAGTTCTGAAATTTCTCCTGTAACATTATTTTTAAGTTTAGCGCCCGTTAAATGATCTGTCCCTAAAAATTCATCTACTTCCGTATTATACAGAATGGTAATTTTTGGATTAGCTAGAGCTCTGTCCGCCATAATCTTGCTGGCGCGCAATTTCTCGCTCCGATTAAGTAAAGTGACTTTTTTTACGAACTTAGTAAGATATAAAGCTTCTTCCATGGCCGCATCTCCGCCGCCTACTACGATAATCTCTTTATCGCGGAAGAAAAAACCATCACAAGTCGCGCAGGAAGAAACGCCTTTGCCGCGAAACTTTTCTTCTGAAGGAAGGCCCAGCCAAAGTGAAGACGCACCAGTGGCGATAATAATAGATTCGGACAAATATTGTTTCTCACCGACCTGGACTTTAAATGGTTTTTTAGAAAAATCTACCGCAGTAGCATCTTCATAAATTATCTCCGCGCCAAATCTTTCAGCTTGCGCCACCATGTTATTCATCAGATCCGGCCCCATAATACCTTCTCGAAAGCCTGGAAAATTTTCAACCTCAGTCGTCAGCATGAGTTGGCCGCCAAAAGTTAACCCTGCGATCACCACAGGCTTGAGATCTGCCCGCGCAGCATAAATTGCCGCAGTTAAACCTGCAGGACCAGAACCGATAATAATTACTTTTTTAATTTCTTCTGACATATTATTTTACTTTTTTAATTTCCGTCCAATCACTGGTTAAGCCTATTTGGCCAGTTTTTCTCATAAGCCAATCATAGCAAGCCAAAGCTGCGGCTGCACCTTCCCCTGCTGAGATTGCTGCTTGCTTATAGGGCCGGTTAGTGGCATCGCCACAGGCGAAAATACCGGGCTGGGAGGTGGATTGATCGGCATTGATCATAACTTGTGCTTGCTCGTCTAACTTTACTATATTTTCCACTATTTGGGAATTCACGACATAGCCTAACTCTACGAAAACGCCATCTACTAATAGTTTACTGCTTTGGCCGGTTTTTAAATTTCGAAGTTGCATACCTGTTACCTGGGATTCCCCTAGGATCTGCTGAATCTCCACAAAAGGCATTAGTTCTACGTTTTTTTTCTTAAATAAAGCTTTATTAAGCCATGCATTAGCTAAAAACTTATCAGTTTTAGAGAGAATATATACCTTGTGTGCGTATTTCGTACAGAGTAGGCCGGCGTCAGCTGCCACATCGCCAATTCCGACAATTGCTACAGTTTTACCTTTGTAAAGCGGGGCATCACAGGTTGCGCAATAAGACACTCCTTTGCCTTTTAATTCATCTTCCCCAGCTACTCCCAGATCGCGGGGAGTCTTTCCGTAAGCTAAAATTAATGATTGTGCTTTATACTGATGGTTATAGGCAGTTAAGACAAACGAATCCGCCGCATTTCTAACTTTGGATACTTCCGCCTGGATAAACTCCGCGCCAAAACTTTCTGCCTGCTCTCTAATTGACTTAACCAACTCGAAGCCTCCGATTTCAGCAAGTCCTGGATAGTTCTGAATTGTATCAGTAGAATTGGCTTGCCCTGCGACATCTTTACCAATCACTAAAGTTTTCAAGCCACGCCGGGAAGCAAACAAGGCAGCAGTAAACCCTGCTACTCCGGCGCCAATTATTATGACATCATACATGAATAATTATTTTTTTAATTTCGAGATTTCATTTTTTACAGTATTCTCTAAAAGTTTAGCCACGGTAAGAGGTCCGACGCCACCCGGTGTGGGCGTGATTAATTTTGCGACTCGGGATACTTCTTCAAAATCTACATCCCCGAACATTTTTTTACCTTTGAAAGATACGCCAGCGTCTACCACTACCACTCCCTTCTTTACCATATTGGCTCGGATCAAATTTGCTTTTCCCACTCCCGTGATTAAAATATCTGCTTGTTTGGTAAACTCTGCTAAATTTTTGGTTTCGCGGCCGCAGACCGTCAAAGTCACGGGCATTTGGATGAGTAAATTACTTAAAGGCTTGCCAATTAAATCTCCTTGACCCACCAACACTACATGCTTGCCTTTGATATTTATTTTATGATAATCTAAAATCTCCAGAATTGCTCCCGGCGTTGGCGGAACTAAGGGATTTTCTCCAATTACCAATTTTCCTAGCGATTCCCAAGACAAATAATCCACATCAATTTCAGGATCAAGTACATTCAGCACTTTTTGTTTATTGATTTCTTTAGGAAGAGGCAATTGCACAATTATCCCAGACAAATGTTGCTCTTGAATTCTCTGGATTTCTGTTACAAGTTCTTCAGCCTTAATCGTAGGAGGATATTTATATAAAGAAAACTTAATTCCTATACTTTGTGCGGCTTCCTGTTTTTTCCTAACATAAGTCGCGGAAGCCGGGTCATTTCCCACCAAAACCACAGCTAAATGCGGCCGGAGCCGGGCAGTCTGGATTTGTGCTTTCAGTTTATTAAGCAAGTGACTTGCTATGGTATTTCCATCAACAATAATTGCCATATACATGATATTCTAGCATTTTACGCCAGTTTTCTCAATGATTTAGGGTAGTAACGCAAACCATTAATTTTCGATTAATATAATGGTACCAGAAAACGAAGTCCAAGTATTAATAGGGCGGGCCCAACAACAAGACCAGGCGGCTTTTGGTGATATCTACGATTTATATGCCAAACCGCTCTATAATTTCTTGTTTACTAAAGTCCGGCACCAGCAAACTGCGGAGGATTTGCTTCATACGGTTTTTTTAAAAGCCTGGCAAAACTTAAGCTCTTATAAGCCGCGGTCAACGGCTAAATTTTCTACCTGGTTATACCAAATTGCGAATTATACCTTAATTGATTATTGGCGAACTAAAAAGCCTATAGTTGAATTAGAAGTAGTGGAAAACCTCTCGCAATTTGCTCAAGATCCTAAACTATATGAAGAATATAGTTATCTCTGGGATTCCATAAAAAAATTACCTTTTGATTACCAAACAGTTCTCGATCTTCGATTCAGACAAGATTTATCTGTAGAAGAAACTGCTATTATTATGCGTAAGACTCAAGTCGGGATTCGAGTTTTACAACATCGCGCTCTTAAAGCCCTGAAACATCAGCTAGCACCCATTAACCAAACATGAACGACCTTTTATTTAAGTTAAAACAATCCGATCAAAACTTTCACTTTGACGACCAATCTACTAAAACCCGATTAATGGCAGAACTGGGAAACCCCCAGAGCGCAGGTTTATTATTTGGCCCCACTCATACAATCCGAAATTTTCTTGTAACTGGACTTTGTATAGTACTGCTGATTAGCGGTACTTTTGTGTATGCGCAAACGGCTAATCCTGGGGACACTTTGTTTCCTTTAAACAAGTTTAGCGAACAAGTAGCCTTGAGCCTGCCCTTAAGTATCCAGACCAAGGCTCGGATTCATTCCAGTATTGTTGCCAGAAGATTTAATGCATTAACACAAATCATAGCTCATGATCACGAAGACGATCCCGCGGTGCAAAAACTGCAGGTAGAAATCGTAAAAGAATCCGATGACACCTTAACTCAGGCTGTCAAAGCCGTAGCGAGTACGCGGAAATATCTGAAAGATTCGGGAGATGACCAAGATGCTGCCCAGCTCTCAAATACCCTTAAAGAAATCCAGGAATTGGCCCAAAAACATGAACAGAGCATTGAAGATTTAGAAACAAAAATTCATAATCCGGAAACCCGGGCAGCAATCGAAACCCATCGCCAAGCTATCAACAATACCCGAACTTTATTAAGTGCTGAGCTTAACGCCGAAACCAAAACCGATCTTAAAAAAGATTAATGATCAATCAGGCCTGTTTATAATTAATTTAAATACTTTGTAAGCCCCTCCAATAAGGCAGCTCGGGCTTGCAGCTGCTTTTGGGCCCCATCCCATATTAACTCTTTGTTTGTGGGATCAAAAACAATTTTTTCTAAAACTTTGCCAATCTCGAAACTCGAATCATGCTCCGATTGGCTGAGTATCTCCGTATCCTTGGCTGAAACCAGGGTATTTTTTTTAAGCAAAGACTGAATTATTTTATATTCCTCTGCCACAGATTTCTCATAAGCGGCCATAGCTCCTAAAGCCGTTTGCCACTCGGAGTTGGAAAATATTTCTGATAAATCCGCAATATAATTTCT
>DATJFX010000027.1:0-11443 GCA_035495465.1 Candidatus Methylomirabilota bacterium | reverse complement strand
AAATTGATGGCAAAAAGGCGAGCATTGGGTTTAACTAATGCAATACAAAAAACTCACAGGAATTATCCTCAAGAAACAAAATTACGCTGAAGCCGATCAAATATTGACGCTTTGGACCCAGGAAGCGGGCAAAATTCGCGTTAAGGCTCGGGGAATCCGGTTGCCCAAAAGCAAACTAGTTTATAGTTTGCAAGATTTAAGTTTGGTATCTATTGAAATTACAGGCCGCAGCTTACCGACTTTAATTAGCGCCTCGCCTCAGCGCCAATTTTCAACCGTTACCCAGGATTTAAAAAAAGCTGCGATGGGATTTTACGCGGCCGAGCTGATGCTGAAACTGACGGCTGACGAACAGCCTAATACCCAGGTCTTTGAATTATTGGTGGATTTTTTAAAATCACTGGACAATTCATCTGCGCCCTCAGGGCATGAATTCATAGATAATTTTGCAGTTGGATTGTCCCGTTTATTAGGCTTCGGCGTGCCGGAAAAAATCGATTCACATCGTGAAGTAAACAGTTTTATAGAGAGTTTGATTGAGAGAGGTCTGAAGTCTGAAGCATTTTTAATCTCGATATAATTATGGAAGATCAAATTTTCGACGAGAAAACCAGAGCAGATCTGCCGCCGGATTTAAATAGTTTTCAAACTCCGCCTGAAAGCTTTTTTAGTAAATATAAAGTTATCATCATTTCCGCACTAGCTGTAATTATAGGTGTGGGAGTTTTTTGGTATGTTATTTCCTCCAAATCTACATCCTCCGGCCCACAATCAAAAAGTGTAGCAATAGTCTTTAAGGGGCCAGATCAAATTACTTCTGGGAATGAGGCTGAATATACCATTACATATCGCAATGGAGAGAACGCTGATTTAGTGGGAGTGTCTTTACAGCTTTTATATCCCGCAGGATTTAAATTTAAATCAGCAACGCCCGCTCCCACTGCTTCTAGCGGTACTTCATTTAATCTGCCTATTTTAAAATCGGGCCAGGACGGATCAGTGGTGATCCGGGGAAATCTTTCCGGGGGTACTAACGAGGATAAGGAGATTAAAGCCCTTTTACATTATCGACTATCGAATTTTAATTCTGAATTTGAAGTATCCCAAAGCAAGCATACTGTGATCCAAGCCCCGAATTTGTTGTTGGATATCTCAGGACCTGTGGATGCGGTGAATGGCCAAGATATGACTTTTACCGTAACAGTTACCAATGTCTCCGGGCAAAGTTTTCAGAATCAAGCAGTACAATTGACTTATCCTGAAGGATTTACCTATACCTCTGCGTCGCCGAGTGCCAGCAGGGACAATAACTATTGGCTTTTAGGACCTTTAGCGAGTGGTAATTCTCAAAGTCTAGAAGTTACCGGAAGTTTTGCAGGTGCGGACATGGAACAAAAATTGGTCCGCGCGGATCTAGGACAAATTATAAATAATAACTTTGCGCCGCAAATTTCAGCTACCGCGAGTTTCAGGTTAATTCCTGCATCAGTATCGTTGAGCGTGGAGGCAAATCCCAAGGAGTATATTAAACCTGGGGACACGGTAACCTACAAAGTTCATTACGCTAATCGAGGCTCGATCGGTTTGAGTAATTTAGTGGTGACTGTAAATCTCGATAGCCCGGCTGTGGATTACGCTCGTATTCAGGCCAATAACGCGATTATTACTGGCCATACGCTGACTTGGAAATCCGCAACTTTGAGCAACCTGAGTTTGTTGTCGCCGAATGAACAGGGAGAAATAGATTTTACCGTGCCGGTCAAAGATACTTTTTCTACGAATTTAAAAAACGAAACCATAGTTGCGGCCGCCACGATCAGTTCTGATGAAATCAATAATCCCACCCGGGCCGTGGATAACGTAGTAAAAATTATCTCCACTTTAGGCTTATCTGTAGATGGGGATTATGTTTCTGGAGCTGCGCCTTTGGCTGTCGGTCAGACCACAGTGTTTGCGATTACCATGACTTTGGTTAATGGCAGTAATGATTTAAGCGGAGCGGAAGTTATCGCGTCGATGCCTTTGCCTTCCAGCGCCTGGAACAATGTAATTATTCCGGAATCAGAAAAAAGTCGTTTAAGCTTTGATCCAAACTCTGGAAAGATCAAATGGAAGGTCGGGGATCTGGCCGCCTTTACTGGAAAGTTTATACCGGCCCTGAAGGTAACTTTTCAATTAGCTGTGACTCCGGCAGATTCTGATCGTGGCAAGAGCGTGACATTATTAAATGATGTGCAAGTTACGGGCACTGATACTTTTGTAGACCAATCCATCCAATCCGAAGTTATAAAAAATATTACCACAAGCAGTATTGATGATCCAGTCATCAATCAACAAGGCGGGGGAAGTGTCCAATAGTTTCTCCAATACTTTTTCTTCTAGGAACTTTACTCCCATCTTTTTGTGCAGACAAAAAGATGGGAAAGAAAAAACTGCCGGCCTGAGGAAAAATTACCGGAATTTATTGCTCACTCACTAAACTGGCAAATGCCTGATGGCTTGCCAGTTTTACGTTCGTTCGCTTCAAATTCCGACTAATTTTTCCTAACGGCCGGAAGCTAAATAAACAAAAAATCCGGAGAACCGGATTTGTTATCTGTTTATTAGTAACTGATATCTGGAATTATGGCTTTACATAGAGTAGAGGATTTACCCGGACTCCGTTTTTGATAATTTCGAAATGCAGATGGATTCCAGTGACACCGCGGACACGTCCTGTATGACCTTGCTTAGCGATTAATTGGCCCTTGGTGACATGTTCACCCGCTGTCACGTAAAGCTCTGAGGCGTGGCCATATCGCGTTTTAAAGCCCGAACCGTGGTTAATTACAATAGTATTGCCGTAACCATTGCTTTGGTAACCTGAGATTTCTACATAGCCGTCAGCGGCAGCATAAATAGGTTCCATTTTACTGTCAGAGATATCGAGGCCGGTATGGCGGCTGGAAAAGCCTTGGGTAATAGTGCGAACTGGGGTTGGCCACATAAAGTCGACTGGCCCACTGCCTAGAAGAGAGGCTGGAGTGGTGGATTGTTTGAGGGCAATTTGATTGGAAGTATCTTTAACGAATTTCGTGGTAGTAGAAGCAGGGAGGGTAACGTTATTCAATGGGATAACAGCCACAGCTCCAACTGCCAGATCGTCAAAAGATTCGATATTGTTCGCGTCCAAAAAACTTTCTTCTGAAATACTATATTTTTTTAACAAAGCGCTTAAGGTATCACCAGAAGTTATGGTATGAGTAATTCCTGTAGTAGGAAGAATAGTTAGTTCTTGGCCTGGCTTTAGGATGGAGTCCTCGCTGATTTTATTTTCCATCATAATAGTTTGGGGCGAAATTCCGAAGCTGGATGCAATACCGATGACTGTATCTCCACTGGCTACCTGGTATTTAGTGATCCCAGAACGGCTAAAACTTTCTGTGTCTGCGGGATTGGTTTTTACGGCAACATCATCTTGGATAGTAGTAGGATCAGTGTGGAGGGCAGAGTTATCAACGGTAGAAGCTAGAACGATTTTTGAAGAGGATGAATTTGTATCAGTTACGAGTTGATCGGTTTGGGCATTGATAGTAGAAGTTTGTTTGGTGGCGATCAGAGAAGTATTGATTCCTGGATGATTCTTTATAAAAGAAAAAATAATGCTTTGATCAGAGGAGGCGTTAGCATTATTTTGGATATAGAAGTTAGTGATGACCGCCAGAAGAGCAATGGTAAGAATTACCAACTCCAAGCTGAAACGATTGACGTAATCAGAAATAGATAGTGGAAGAATAGTCCTTGTGTGCAAGGACTTAAATGGGTGGATGGTGAATTTATTGTTGGATTTCCAGGCCCGAACCAAACGTTCTTTTATAGAGGAAGCATTAGAGTCAGAATTTTCGACTCTGTTGCTGGGATTGTGAGGTAAAATATGAACTCCTAATTAGTCCTACGCAATAACTTACAAACTGCATAAAAAGTAATGAAAATTGCCGCAAGTAAGCTAAATTGTTGGGTTAAATAAGCTTTCGAAACTTTCTTAAAATCCTATGAATTCAACCAACCAAGTTTAACAAAAATACTAGGTAGCGTCAATGGATTAATCCACAGCCTCCGCTTGGGGCAATTAAAAATTCCCGGCTGTCAAAATCTGCTGCTTTTGCAGCCTGCGTGCTCACGCCGGTAGCACGGCGCAGGCTAATTTTGTAATTGCCCCTCACTTCGAAAAATCAGGTATAATAAGTAAGCTATGTCAGAAAATCAGGGACTAAATCCAGCGCAACTTGAAGCAGTTACGGCTCCGATGGGGCCAGTTTTGATTTTGGCAGGCGCTGGCAGCGGAAAAACCAGAGCGCTTACTATGCGCATTGTTTATCTGATTAAAAAATTGAAAATTCAACCTTATAACATTCTCGCAGTAACTTTTACAAATAAAGCTGCAGGCGAAATGAAAGAGCGGATCATGAAACTCCTCGGCAAAGATCTTTTAGGTTTGCCAACAATGGGAACCTTTCATTCCATTGGAGTTAAAATTTTACGGGCCGAAGCTAAGTCTGTCGGGTTAAATCAAAACTTCGTGATCTATGATGATAATGACCAGGAAAGTTTATTGAAAGAAATTTTAATCCGCAAGCGGATAGATCCGACGAAATACAAACCGCAAGTTTTTGCCTCAATCATTGATCGAGCAAAAAACAATTTAGAAGAGCCGGGAGATTTGGAGGACGACGATAAAAGCTTTTCACGCACGGCCAAAGAAGTTTACGCCGAATATCAAACCGGACTCCGCGCCAATAACGCCGTAGACTTTGGCGACCTCCTGGTTTTACCTGTGAAAATTTTTCGCGAGCACCCGGACGTCTTGAAAAAATACCAAAACCTCTGGGCGTACATATTAGTAGATGAATACCAAGATACGAACCATGCCCAATATATTTTTACTAAACTTTTGGCTCAGGCTCATAAGAATATTTTTGTGGTGGGGGATGATGCGCAGGCTATCTATGGATTTCGCGGCGCGAACCTTCAGAACATTTTGGATTTTGAGGATGATTATCCGCAGGCTAAAATTGTCCGTTTAGAGCTGAATTACCGTTCCACCATCCCTATTTTGACTGTGGCGCAGAAAATTATTGATTTAAATACCAACCAGCACAAAAAAGATTTATGGACTGAGAACAAGGGGGGAGAATTGCCATTTTTATTTATTGCCGAGGATGAACTGGCAGAAGGATATTTTGTCGCATCAAAGATAATCGAACACCAAGACGGTAAAAGCGAAGAACCGCATTATGATTACGATGAAGACGAAACTATTTTAGGCCGACTCATGCGCAAAGCCAAATCCAGAACCTTGGCTAAATTAAAAAATCGCGCGGGCTTAAACAACATTGCGATTCTTTACCGCACTCATGCCCAGTCCCGGGTCTTGGAAGAAGTTATGATTGAATCAAGCATCCCGTACCAGATTGTGGGCGGCTTAAAATTTTATGAGCGCAAAGAAATCAAAGACGTGATTAGTTACTTGCGACTTTTAGTAAATCCCAATGACATCATAAGTCTTAAGCGCGTAGTAAATGTCCCGCCTCGGGGAATTGGCGCGAAAGCGTTTGATCTCTTAAAAGATGCTTTGATAGAAAAGAAAGAAGAAGAGCTGGCTCAGTTATTCCACGCCAAGCCTGCTATTAAATCTTTTTTTGAAATCATCAACGGAATTTTAAGCATAGATGAAACTGCCAATATATTAGACATCTTAAAATCCGTTTTGAAATTTTCCGGCTATGAAACTTTTTTGCGGGATAACACCGCAGAAGGGGAGAGTCGCTGGGAAAATGTCCAGGAACTTTTCAATGTGGCCGGAAGTTTCAGTAAGCTGCCCTGGAAAGAAGGCTTGAATAAATTTTTGGAAGAAGTAGCTTTGATGACCCAAGCTGATGAAGTGGATTTGGATAGCCCAAAAGTTACCATGATGACATTACATCAAGCGAAAGGACTAGAATTTGATACCGTATTTTTAATCGGTTTCGAAGAAGGGATTTTGCCGCATTCCAGATCCTTACTAGAACCGAAGGAGATTGCGGAAGAAGTACGATTAGCTTACGTAGGCGTCACTCGGGCTAAGAAAAAATTATATTTAGTTTATGCTCAGTCTCGAAAAATATATGGCCAGCGCAACATGAGCGTTGCATCGCGCATCCTAAAAGCTATTCCAGAAGAACTGCTCGAAATTAAGCAGGGACTATTTTCCGAGTAATATGAATTTATCCAGCGTTGAAGAATTAAAATCTTTTTTGAAAAATTCTCATCTTCGTCCAAAAGATTATTTGGGCCAGAATTTTTTAGTTGATGAAGAAATTCTCCAGGGGATTATGGAGGAAGCTGAAATAAAACCAACTGACTTAATTTTAGAAGTTGGTCCGGGACTCGGAACTTTGACAGAAGAGCTTCTGAAGAGGGGAGCGAGGATTACGGCAATTGAAAAAGATGAGAAATTAATTCCAATTTTAAATAAGAATTTAAAAAAATATCCGAACGCAAAAATTATCAGCGGCGATATTTTAAGATTTAATTTATCCAACCAAATTTCAGGCAGTTATAAAGTCGTGGCAAATATTCCATATTATCTAACTTCAAAATTATTTCAATACTTCCTCGAACAAAAAAATAAACCCGAGAGTTTGATTCTCATGGTTCAGAAAGAAGTAGGAGAGCGTGTGACAGCGACTGCGGGCGAATTATCCATACTTGGCATTTCGGTACAAGTCTATGCTGACGCGGAAATTATTTTGGATGTGCCGAAAACCAGTTTCTGGCCAGTGCCGGAAGTTGATTCTGTGGTTTTAAAAATTATTCCTAAACTAAAATATCCTAATCTTAAGGACGAGAAATTATTTTTCCGCATACTGAAGATTGCTTTTGCGGGCAAGAGAAAGCAGATTCATAATACTTTGGCCTCCGGATTAAAACTTAGTAAAGAAGAAGTAAATGATTTGTTAAAAAAAGCGGGAATTGAGCCAACTACTAGGCCTCAAGATGTTTCCATAGACCAATGGATCGAGTTATCTTTACAAGTTCCGAATTATATGCTATAATATATATAAGTTTGAGACAGTTTTCGAAACAAAAACAAAAATGTTAAATAAATAAGGCAAATACGAGAGATAGGGCACCCTATTTTTGGTCATATTTTGCTTTGCTATAATGTCAAACAAACAAAAAGAAAAATTAGGCAAATTCTTTACGTCAAGGAATAGCTTTCTAAAAATTAAAAAAAATCTAACCTTAAGCATATTAGGCTTAGTTTTGATCGCTGGCACAGGCGGTCTTTTATTTAAGTATCTGCATCCGCAAACTAAAAAAATTGCGGATACAAAGCTTGTAGATACTTCGACGCCAGCTTGGTGGCAGAAACAATATTTTGGCAGTAGTGTTTGTGAAAAAGATAATTGCGCGGCTACGGCAGATCCGGATTCGGATAAGTTAACCAATGCCCAAGAATATTATTATCACACCAATCCTCTCAGCGCTTACACAGTAGGGGACACATTAAGCGATGGCGAATTAGTCGCCGCCGGTTTTGATCCGAGCAAACCAGGGCACGTGACTTTTGATCAAGTTAGTACGCCTGAAAATCTTTTGGGGGAGAGTTTAGTTTTTAGCGATGATATAAAGAAGATAGTAGCTGACTCAAATGACATCAGCCAAGTTAATTTGCCGTTAGCCCAAGATGATGAGCTTCAAATAATTTATACGGAAGATTCAGATACCTATAAAACTTATGCAAGCAAACTGCATTCAACTATCAATCGATATTTTTCCGATCAAGACTCAGCCAATATCGGCGAAATATTGAAGTCTGGTACGGACGCGCAGGTTTACGATATCAAAACAAAATCAGAAAGTTTGGCCAGTGATTTAAAGCAGATCTCTGTCCCGGCAAAATTTTTAATGTTTCATAAATATAATATCGCGATGTTTCAATTGCTGTCGGAGATTATTCCAGCACCGTTAAATTTAAATGACAGCGTTAGTGACGAGTGGTATGACAAAGTTCAGGAATTTCTAGCAGTCCAACAGAAACTTGATTTTGAGAAACAGTTCTTAAGCAAGGAGTTTCCAGAATGAGAATTCTATATCATGGAAAAATCTCTAAGACTTTAGCTCTTGGCTTGCTCGTAAGCCAGGTAGTTTTAATTTCTAATGTTTTGTTAATCCCCAGACCTGCTCAAGCTTTTTTGGGAATAGGGGATTTTACTTTTAATACAGAAGTTGCGAACTGGTATGATGTTTTTAAAGATATTGGTTTGGGTGCTGCCCAACGCATAGCGATTAGTTATGCAAACAAATATATCTCGCAATTCGTCGATAAGCTTATCGATAAATATCGAATTAAGGATTACCTGGCCTATGATAAAGTTTTATCCGGATATTATTTAAACAAATATATTTATGAGCATGTTGCCGATCCGGACCTTCGGGCCATTTATAATGCTTTAGCGACAGATATTAACGCTCGGACCACAGTCACCGATGCTAATGGACAGACTAAACCTTTCTTGGCCGCACTTAAACAAAAATTAGATCAGTATTATATAGATCAGGGCGGAATTTCTTCAAGTAATATTTATAATCCATCTACTTACGCTACTGATGAACAATATTTTGCAGCCGCTCAAGCTTATTTTTCAAACCCGCCAGAATATACCCAGGAGCGTTTGTATGGGGAATTTGGTGATCAAGTTGCAGCTGCTAACTCCGCTGCCAGCCAAGAAATTGGAAACGGTCAGGGCTTAAAGAGTGATCGATCCAACCCGAATGGTATAGCGCCTCATGTTTGCGTAGGGGGATTTCGATATCCAGGAAAATATTTAGTCGATCCGAATTCTTCTAATTCTACACAGGCAGATTATCCAAAAGACCCGATTACAGATGAGGCTACTTGTACCCTTGCCCAAGGACAATGGCAAGTGGACGCTCAAGGAATTTTGACGTCAGCAATTCAAAATCCGTCTGCCTTTATTCATGATTTTGCGACTAACGCCATCAAGGAAATTTTTTCTAATAATTTCGAAATGCACGACAATCTGTATACGACTATTGGTTCGTTGTTAGGCAATTTTATTTTCAATAAATTAAATTTGGATAAATCTGGGGGAACATTTAATGAAGCTGGTTCGGCTTATGTAATAAGTAACGGAGAAACTTCTCCGATAAAAGAAATTGATTTAGACGGGGACAATATTCCAGACGGTGAAGATGGTAATGGCGATGGCCAATTAGCCACTTTTGGTTTTGATAATTGCTATCATGGTCAGAATAATAAATTAAATGATACGGTCCTATCTTGTAAGCCTTCGGGCTCAGTATCGAGTTCGCCATACTTTACTCCGATTTGCCAAGCTATTGATAATGGAGTCGTTGCACTTACCACTTACGCAAACTTTATCAACACCTATGCTGATCATTTACAAAATGGTGCCAGACTAAAAGATACATATATTCCATCGATATTGGCGCAGCCAGTAGGGGATTTTTCGCAGCTAAATTTTTCGGATCAAAGTGGGGGGACAACGGACAATTTCGTGAACAAAGCAAATGCAGATATTTGGGCCAGAAAGTCAGGCGAAGTGAATACTGCGGTAGATGCTATTTCAAATAGCATCCAGGCATATCACAGTAGTTACTTTGATTCTATGGAAATTTCTATCAATCAGTATGCTCATTTTATGAGCGCTATCCAACAATCTCTGCAGAAAGATCAGGATCTGGATTTACAAACTGGGTCAGGAAGTGGCGGCGGCGGGTTGGAAAATTTAATGATCAAGACCGCTTACACTCTGCGATATTTAAGTTATATCAAGGGTGTAATTGGAAAATGTGATAGTGCAAATCTCAATGTAGTAGCAAGTGCTCCTGCTCCGGAAATAGTAGATCCAGGAACTGGCGCAGCTGGGGGGGCTGGTACGACTTGTGACGACATTCCTACAGCAATAGCGTGTACAGTACCGAATCATATAGATGTGGTACAACGAGTGATCAGCTACCTAACATCGCAAGGTATCAGTATGGCAGGGAATTGTGGTGCGTTTGAAATCACTAAGCGCGTAGCTTGGGCTTTGCGAAATGAAGGTGCTGGACTCCTGGTGACTTTTCATAGTAGTGCGTGTAATGGTTATGCTTCGGACATTATAGCTTATCCGGACGATTCCCAAGTGGATATATTAGGAGATACAGGTGGAGCAAATAATCCGCAATGGGGACCTTTCCCATCCCAAAATGAAAATGGCGTGCATTTCGCATCGCCTTTTGACCCAGGAGATCCCGCTGGTAGTTATTAGAAATAAATATGAAATCTTATAAGTATCTAAGTAAAATCGTAGGTATAATATTTTTGGCCCATTTACTATTGGCTAATTTTGCATTTGCACAAACGGCACCTGCAACCCAAACTTCAAACACGAATCCAGATATTGTTTTTGATAAAGCAAAGTTAGATGCGGCGCAAAATGATCCGCAGAAATGTTTGGATTTCAGTAATCAATTTCTAACCGCTACTTCTGGATTTTTCCGTACAGTGTATGTTGAATATCTAGTTGCTCAAAGACTCGGGACATATAGTACAGCCTGTAAGATTATGCCTGGCAATACTCAAGTGACCCAAGGTGGTCCAAATAGTTTGTTAATTTACAATTCTACAGATCCCCAGCCTCCCGGTTCTAAAATCATCCAGACTAACATCGAAGAAGGGAAGGGTTTGCAGACCTCTGATTTACAAGCAGCTTTTAATCAAGATCACGATGATGCAGTTTCAGCCTCAGGCCCAAGTAAGGTCGTAGGGACGATTTTAAAATTTTTACTCGATATAATAGCTAATTTTCTAGGTTGGTTGACTTCTTTTGCTTTGGGTATTTTAGCTTATGCAACAAATCAAGCGGTAAGTGTCACCACAATGCCGTTATTTGTGGACGTGGGTTGGAGTATAGTGCGTGATTTTGCGAATATGTTTTTTATTCTCATCATGATTGTGATTGGTATCGCCTCTATCCTGCGGATAGAAACATATAATTATAAGCATCTGTTGGTTAAAGTTATCTTGATGGCTCTGTTGGTCAATTTTAGTAAAGTCATTGCGGTCGCTATTTATAATGCTTTTAATTTGCTTTTAGCAGTATTTGCCTTGGATGGCAGTCTTAAAGATACTTTTGGGTGGATTTATAAATTTATAAACCAGGATTTTTGGACAATACCCAATGGTTGGATGGCTGGAGTGACACAAGGATTAACTAAAATTGCTTTTTTGCTGGTAACTTGTGCAGTTTCCATAGCTTTAGCCCTTCTAATGATCGTTCGACAAGTCGGAATCTATGTTCTAGTGATATTGTCACCTTTGGCTTATGTCTTAAATATACTTCATATTACAGAGCACGAAGCATCCCAATGGTGGTCGTATTTCATCAAATAT
>DATJFX010000026.1:0-5502 GCA_035495465.1 Candidatus Methylomirabilota bacterium | reverse complement strand
AGACTCGGTTAATGCTCGGTTTTTACATGGAATCTTTTTGGGTTACGCCTAAATTTAGAAAAAATGATCCGGGAAATGAAGTTTCCAACCAGTCTGTAATAAAAACCAAAACTGCATGAAATTTTTATATTTCGCCGCGTTTTCTCTGGCTTTCTTTATTTCTTTTATAGGGACGGTGTGGGTAGCGAAGTTTGCCCGCTCACGCCGAATCGTAGATTTACCGGATGAGAACCGCCACCTTCATAAAAAACCCACCCCCATGTTAGGCGGGTGGGCTATTTACGGCAGCTTTTTTTTAGTTACTGCGATCGGGGTGCTTAGCGGCCGGCTTACCCATGGCAATATTCCATTTTTAGTTTTAATAGGGATTTGGCTGGGGGGTGGATTTTTAATGCTCGGCGGCTATCTAGACGATCGCTACCGTCTGCCAGCCAAGTATTCTGTCATTTTTCCCATATTAGCCTCTTTGATAGTAGTCTGTTCCGGAGTGCATGCAGTGAGTATTCATAATCCTTTTACAAACACGGTTCTTTTTACAGACAGCGTGAAATTTTTAGGCTTGCCGGTGTTGTCCGGGATTGTTGTATTTTTCTGGACAATGATTATGACATATACCACAAAATTATTAGATGGCATGGACGGGTTGGTGACAGGCATAACAGCTATCGCCGCTTTGGTTTTATTTGCCTTATCTTTAACTCCGCAGGTCATGCAGTCTGAAACAGCTCTGCTTGCCATAATTTTTGCCGGCAGTTTGCTGGGATTTTTAATATTAAATTTTCATCCCGCCAAAATATTTCTGGGCGAAGGCGGATCCACTTTTGCCGGTTTTATGATTGCAGTTCTAGCCATTGTGTCCGGCGGAAAAATCGCGGCCACCTTATTGATTATGGGCATTCCGCTTTTAGATATGTTATGGGTGATTTTTTTAAGATTAAAAAACGGCCAGCCTTTTTTTTCCGGCGATCGAAAGCATTTGCATTTTAAGCTTTTAGACATCGGACTTTCCCAGCCCCAGGCCGTTTTATTTTTATACGCTTTGACTGGAATTTTTGGAATCTCGGGAGTGTTTCTACAATCTCGGGGTAAACTTATTGCCCTGGCTATTTTAGTTGCGGTGATGTTAGCGATCATAGCCGCATTATATGCGGTTTATCAGCAATCTCAGAAAAAACATGAATAAATTTCTCGTTCTGTTTGCGTTAGCTGTAAGTGGGGTTGCTTTGCTTTATTATCACACTCCTCCCAGCTATTCCGCAGGAAAAGTCACCATCGCAGGGCAAGTTTTGAGTGTGGACGTAGCTTCAGACAGTAAATCACAAGCCCGAGGTTTAGCGAACAGAAAGTTTATGAATGATAACCAAGGCATGTGGTTTATTCTACCTGCTTCCGATGTTTATAATTTTTGGATGAAAGGAATGTTATTTCCTATTGATATTATCTGGATTAATCAGAACGAAGTAGTGGACATCTCTCCAAATGTTCCCGTGAAATTGGGAGTTAGTGACAATGAGCTGCCCACTTATCAGCCCAAACAGCCCGCGAACCGGGTATTGGAAGTTAATGCCGGCTGGTCATTGGCGCATAATTTAAAAGTCGGGGATAAGATTGAGTTCAGTCCCAGTCATTGACGATTCGGCTTTTTTTTGTTAATATACCTGAAGGTAATTAATAATTTTATGCAACAAGCAGTCATTCAAACCGGGGGTAAACAGTATCTGGTAGCTCCAAAAGACAAAGTTACAGTTGAAAAACTGGAAGCTGAAGCCGGTAGTACTATTACTTTTGATCAAGTTTTACTTACAGATAAAGACGGCGCTATTTCAGTTGGCAAACCGTTTTTAGCAGGCGCGAAAGTTACAGGCAAGGTTTTAGCCCAACAACGCGGGGAAAAATTGGTTGTGTTTAAATACCGCGCCAAATCCCGATATCGCCGCAAAACCGGCCACAGACAGTCTGAGACTGTAGTTGAAATCGAATCCATCGCCTAAAAACCAAAAGCAAGCTTGGAAGATTCTTCGCTTGCTTTTTGTTTTTAACAAAGGGGGATACAGTGGTTGAGAACCCGCAGTTCTGGAAGTTCGTGATCGGCTTGGTGCTTTGCGTCAACATGCTGGCCCCATTCGCGGCCATTCTCTATTTCGGTCTGGTTCAGCCCTCGCATCGCGAGTCGAAACAAGAACCGGGCCAGAGGGCTCAGTTGAAGCGGTGGGCGTGAGAGATTTCGTTGGTTAGATTTTTTCGTAAAAAACTTCGGAAGGCGTATCACCGGGTGGGTACCATACCCCGGTACGGTCCAGCCTGCCAGTGGCTGATCCGGTTCTACATCAAATGCAGTTTGCCGATCAACATCATGCTGTTATTGTGGTGGTTGTCCCGCAAACTGTTCAGCTAGCTTTCGCTTCGTGCGAGAGCTTTTTTTATTTAAAATTCCTGCCGGCCTTCCAAGGCGCGAGAAAGAGTGGATTCATCCGCGTATTCCAAGTCCGCGCCCTGAGGCAAACCGCGCGCTAAGCGCGTTATTTTTATATGTGTTAAATTTTTATCTTTTAATTGCTTTGTAATATACATAGCCGTGGCTTCGCCTTCTAAAGACGGATTAGTCGCTAAAATGATTTCTTTTGGGTCCGGGCTTTCTAACCTCTTAAATAACTCGGCAATTTTTAATTTTTCCGGCCCGACTCCATCTAGTGGGGAAATCACTCCGCCCAAGACATGGTAAACGCCGTTAAAGCTCTGAATTTGATCCATAGCCACGACATCTAAGGCATCTTCCACGATACAGATTAAATTATGATTGCGATGCGCGTCTGCGCAAATTTTGCAGGGATTAGTCTCGCTCATGTTGTAGCAGACATCGCAATAAATTATATTTTTTTGAAGATTGGAAATTGCTTGGGCAAAAACTTCAGTATCCACCTTTGATTGCCTCAGCAAATAAAAAGCCAGTCGGGAAGCCGTCTTCGGACCAATCCCAGGCAGTTTGGAAAACTCATTGATTAAGTTTTGGATGGATTTTGGAAGAGTAGACATATCTTCCATATTTTACTAAATCCTGACTTGAAATGTAAGAGGAAGTATGATAAATTGGGTTTTTGACAGGACCGAAGGAGGTCTGATGGCAGGAAAAGGCCGAAAGGTTGCAGCACACCGTAGTGGCAGCAGGCATCTGGGCACGCAATGCAGGACTCGGAAGGTCAAGCCGGTCGTGGTGTTTCAACCCATGTCCCGGTCCGCTCGCGGCAGGCTCGGCGGCCTCATGAGCGCCAAGAGGCGGAAAGAAAGAAAAGAGATTCAAGCAGCGGCGACGAGACCCCGATCCGAGCCCTGGACGCGTGAGATGGATCTGGAATGGGGAAAAGAAGAATCCGACCCGGACTGGCCGCGAAGGTTGACAAGAGATTAAATTCTCGGGATGATTATAGAAAGCCTAAATGGAGGGCTGAAGTAGATTTTGGGTTGTCCCAGACAGCCCCAGGAGTCGACATGACGGACACCCCAGCAGCATCAAGCGACGTGCGTAGTCAGGCCCAGAAATTGCTCCAACTCGTCAGACGCGTAACCGGCTGTAAAGTCGAATGGCGGGATGGAACGATCGTATTCCGTGAAAGTGGCGCTCCAGTGCCGCCAAGTACTCTTGAGCGCGCGCGCCAACTTGCTGACGCGGAAGGCCGCTCAGCTCCTGCGTAGTCTGGTATTTCCAAACAAAAGCCGCGACAAGTGTCCCGGCTTCTTTTTATTTTTATGGAATAAACCTTGGCTCAGGGGAGCGGTTTTCGGAGACGTCACGTTAGGCGGGACTAATGCTCAGCCATTGAGAAGGCCTCGCAGATTCTCCTCGAACCGCTCCCCTTCGCAAGAAAGTTTATTCCATAATTTGGTTCATCATGGTTTCTTCCATGGATGGATTTTTGGCTAAGTTTTTGAAACTCGTTTTCTCTCCATCAAAGAACATTTCTACGTCTCCAGTCGGACCGTTGCGGTGTTTGCGGATTAAGATATCCGCAATATTTGGTTTTTTCGATTCTTTGCCTGCATACATTTCATCTCGATAAATAAACATTACGACGTCCGCGTCTTGTTCAATAGATCCGGATTCTCGGAGGTCTGACAACTGAGGTTTTTTATCACCCCCGCGCTGTTCTACAGCACGAGACAACTGCGACAGGGCTAAGACGGGTACGTTTAATTCTTTTGCTAAAATTTTTAGAGATCGAGAAATTTCTGAAACTTCCTGGACTCGGTTATCAGTGGATCGACCCTGCATGAGCTGGAGGTAGTCGACGACAATCAAATCCAATTCATGCTCAGATTGAAGTCTGCGGGCCTTAGTTCTAAGTTCCATGATATTCAGAGATCCTGAGTCATCGATAAAAATTTGGGCTTCGGAAAGCCTGCCCAAAGCATGGCCGATTCGCTCAAAGTCATTATCCGGCCCTAAATCATTTAATTTTCCGGTCCGCATTTTCCACAAGTCTACATCTGCCTCAGCGGCCAGTAAGCGGTCGACTAATTGATCTTTGCTCATTTCCAAAGAAAAAATCGCTACAGCTTTTTTATCGCTCATGGCCACGTGCCGCACGAAATCCAAAGCCAGGGACGTTTTGCCCATACTCGGCCGAGCAGCGAGAATAATCAAATCCGACTTTTGCAAACCGCCGAGTTTATTGTCCAGATCCGTAAACCCAGTCGCCACACCCCGCAGTTTGCCTTTTTCGCGGTGCAATTCATCCAAACGGTCAAATGTCTCATGCAAAACTTCAGACAAAGGCACAAAGTTTTGTTTCAGATATTTTTGGGATACCGAAAATAATTTTTGCTCAGCTTGGTCGAGTAAAGTCTCTAAGTCAGTTTCTTCATGAAAACCCAGTTCCACGATTTCGGTAGCGCGAGAAATTAAACGCCTGAGCGTACCTTTGCGTCTGACAATTTGTGCATAGTGCACGATATGAGCCGCAGAGGGGACAGAGTTTACTAAAGTCGTCAGATAAGACAATCCGCCGATTTTTTCCAATGTCCCGTTTTCTTCGAGTTTGTTGGATAAAGTTAAAATATCGATTGTGGCCCGATCATCATAAAGATGAAGCACAGCTAAATAGATTAATCTGTGGCGGTCATCATAGAAATCGTCAGCATACAAAATATCAGCAATTTTAATAATTGCGTCTTTATCTAGGAGTAAAGCCCCAAGCACGGATTGCTCGGCTTCTACGCTTTGCGGAGGCATCCGATTTATATTGCCTGTTTCGGGGGATATTGGTTTTTCTTCCGGTTTTTTAGCCATATGAATAGGAATCTAATTATCGGATAGTTTATATTCTTTAGCAAGCCTGTGGAGAGTGTGGATAGTGTTGATAATGCGCTCGGACAGGTTTTTTAGACCATAAAAATCATCAATTTATATTCCTTTAAAGTGGATTTTTATTCGCGTTGCGGTTTCTGGAGAAACACGCAAAGCGTCTAAAAAACCTGTCCTCGCTCCTTAAAAGGCGTAGATTTTAG
>DATJFX010000025.1:0-4402 GCA_035495465.1 Candidatus Methylomirabilota bacterium | reverse complement strand
GTTTGCCACTCACAATAACCATGTGGCTTTTTTGATTGGCCTCTCCGCAGCGGCTGGCGCAGGTATTAGTATGGCTTTTGCCGAAGGATTGTCTGATGATGGGATTTTGACTGGGCGGGGACACCCAGTGGCACGGGGCGCTATTGTCGGGGCCATGACTTTAATCGGAGGAATTTTTCATACCTTGCCATTTTTAACCCATAATTTTTACACCGCATTATTCTGGGCCTATTTGATCGTGGGAGTAGAACTGTTTGTGATAGCATTTGTTCGCTATCGATATATGAAAATGAATTTCGGATTGTCAATTTTGCAAGTTGTAGTCGGGGGCGCTTTGGTTTTTTTGGCGGGATATTTGATTGGGAGTAGCTAATGCAAGAACGTCTCCAAAAATTTATATCAGGAGCAGGGATTACTTCTCGCAGACACGCTGAGGAGTTAATTAAAGCTGGTAAAGTAAAGGTCAATGGCAAGATCGTTCGCGAAATGGGAGTGAAAGTGGATCCGGTCAAAGATCAAGTTATGGTGAACGGCAAAAAAATCCAAGAACAGAAATTGATCTACCTGGTTATGAATAAACCCAAGCGCTACATGACCACCAGAAATGATCCAGAGGGGAGGAAAACTGTATTTGATCTTTTGCCTCCTGATTTGAAAAATGTGGTTTGGCCAGTAGGGAGACTAGATTTTAATACGGAAGGGTTATTAATTTTTACCAATGACGGCGACTTGACCCAACTTTTAGCTCATCCCTCCAAAGAACATGAAAAAGAGTATGAAGTCGTCTTGGATAAGGAATTGTCCGCTGGTAGAATTGAAAAAATTCAGACAGGCATGATGATCGAAGGTAAAATGACTGCCCCAGCCAAGCTTCGCATCCAGGGTACCACAGTATATATTACGATTCATGAAGGTTGGAACCGCCAAGTACGAAAAATGTTTTCTGCTTTTGGGTTAACTGTCCGAAACCTGAAACGCATCCGGATCGGTAAATTAAAATTAACTAATTTACAACCAGGAGAGTATCAAATAGTCACTAAACAGGAGCTTATATAAATGCCAGAACGTGAATCACAACCAGATGAGGAATGGGTTTCAGAGCTAAAAGCGGAACAGCTGATGCAGGAGCGCGAACAACAAGAAATCCAAGACAAGATCATGAAAGACGAAGCTACAGGTCTATTTAACCTGAAGGGTTTGATGGAATTTGGAAGCAGACTAATCGCCGAGCGGAGTCGAGAGCATTTGCCAGTTTCTGTAGTAGTTCTAGATTTGGATAATCTAAAGAAATTAAATGAACGTTTCGGCCATCCGAAAGTCAATGAACTCTTAAAAGCTTTTGGAAATCATCTGACAAAAATTGTGCGTGAGTATGATGTAGTTTCCCGGTATGGCGGGGACGAATTTGTGGTGGTATTTAATGCTCCGAAAGAAAAAGCTGGCAAATTATTAGCCCAACCAGTTTCAGTTGAAATAAACGGCGAAAAGATAGAACTATCTTTTACTGCTGGAGCCGTAGATGTAGATTTTGATCATGGGCCGGACATGAAACTTGATGCCAAAAAGAAACTCCAGGATGCTATAGAAACTGCGGACCAGATTCTCATGAAATCAAAAAAGGAAAATAAAGGTACGGTGCAGATGATTAACTAAGCCTCCTAATACAAATGAAAGCTTCTGTGATATAATATAGGAGCTTTTTTATTTACATGAAACCAAAAGAGCTGAATCAAGAAAAACAAACTATTGTGATTTTAGGTGCAGGATACGGCGGCATCCGCGCGGCTTTAGACTTGGCCAATTATTTGCATGATGATGACCGTTTTGAAATTATTTTAGTCGATCGCAAGGACTATCAAACTTATCAATCCGGTCTTTATGAAGCGGCGACCACGGAACATGGATTAGTAGAAGCTCGGAAAGTGAAGCGGACGGTAACTATTCCGCTCAGCGAGATTTTTAATCGGACCAAAGTCAAAGTTTTCAAAGGATATATTGATCGGATTGATTTAGCAGATGGCAAAGTCATTACGGATTCGCGGATTTTAGCTTTTGATTATTTAGTTATGGCTATGGGGAGTGTGGCAGACTATTATGGCATTCCAAATTTGGACAAATTCGGTTTTACTCTAAAAAGTTTGGATGATGCAATCATGATCCGCAATCGAGTTGAGGATTTAGTGGTCAATCGCGACAGCGCCCAGATTATCGTGGGTGGTGCAGGATTTGCCGGCACAGAATTTGTAGGAGAATTGTATAACCTGCTTAAACATGAATGTAAACACCATCACAAGCAGTTAGAAAATTTCAAAATCATGGTGATTGAAGGCGGCGCTGGATTTTTACCTGGCCTTTCTGAAAAAGTTGCGGCTCTAGTCAGCGAAAGACTTGGTCTGGCGCACATTGAAACCAAATTTACATCGCTGATCACTGAGGTGGATAAAAATCAGGTCGTAATAAATATGAAAGAACGGATAAATTATGATCTTTTAGTCTGGACTGGGGGAGTGAGGTCTTGTCGGTTGCCGGTGGATGTGGATTTGGAACGGGATAAAAAAGATCGAACTTTAGTTACTGATTTTTTGAACCTTCGGAATTACAAAAATGTTTTTCTAGCGGGAGATGATATCTGTTTTATTGATCCCGTGACCAAGCGTCCTGTGCCTCAAACTGCGCAAGAAGCAATTCGTCATGGGTCGTTGGTTGCGAAAAATATTTTTCGCTTGATCAAAAAACGATCTCTCCATGCCTATGTGCCCGGCCCAGTAAGATATGTGGTACCTGTCACCGGCAAGTATGCGATTTATTATTCTCCACATTTGATTGTTCCTGGATTTTTAGGCTGGCTGATCCGTAAATTTGCTGATCTGCGGTATTTTGTCTCAGTTCTAAGCTGGTACACAGCCCTAAAATACTGGTTGTTTGAAAATGAGATATTCATAAAAAATGATTAAAGCCCTAAAAGGGCTTTTTTTGTTTGCAAATTTTTGATAGAATAAAGCACTATGAATAAAGGTTTTTGGGAGAAATTAGAAAAACCCATTATGGTACTCGCGCCTATGGCAAATGTCACAGACGCCTCTTTTCGGTCTGTAATAGCCAAATACGGCAAACCAGACGTGACCTGGACTGAGTTTGTATCAGTAGATGGACTAGTCTCGGAAGGACGTGAGCATTTGCTTGTAGATTTTTGGTATAGTGAGGCGGAGCGGCCAATAGTGGCGCAAATATTTGGCGCGAAGCCTGAGAATTTTTTTAAGGTGGCGAAATTAATCAAAGATTTAAAGTTTGATGGGATCGATATAAACATGGGTTGTCCGGACAGGGCTGTCTTGAAACAAGGCGCTGGGGGAGGCTTGATAAAAACTCCGAAATTAGCACAAGAAATTATCCAAGCCACGCAAGAGGGTGGCGGTGGGTTACCGGTTTCGGTTAAAACGAGATTAGGAGTCTCGAAAGTTATGATAGACGAGTGGCTGTCTGTTTTAGCTCAGGCAAATTTGGCTGCCATTACTATGCATTTGCGAACAGTGAAAGAGCTTTCACTTGTGCCAGCGCATTGGGAATTAATGCCCGAGGTTGTGAAAATAATTAAAAATATTACTCCAGAAACTTTAGTCCTGGGCAATGGAGATGTCCTGACCCTGAAAGACGCGGAAGATAAATGCGCGCAATATGGTATTGATGGCGTGATGATCGGCCGAGGGATATTTGGAAATCCTTGGATGTTTAATAAAGAAACACCGATTGAGACAATTAGTATTCCTAAACGTTTATCAGCTATGGTAGAGCATACGAAATTATTTGAAGAAAAATTTCAGAATGTCCGAGGCAAGCATTTCGAAACCATGAAAAAGCATTATAAGGCGTATGTAAATAATTTCGATGGGGCCAAGGAACTGCGCATGAAGCTTATGGATGAAGCGCAGACAGCAGCGGACGTGGAACGGATAACCTCAGAATTTTTCAGTAAGAATTCTATTTAATTTTTTTATAATAAAACGCCTCACAGGGAGGCGTTTTAAAGTTTAGTTGAAGTTATTTTCTGGATCGGTTGTTCGGAGTTTTTCCAGGAGAGTTTCTTGTTCTGCCAGCAACCCTTTTAGTTCTTCGCTATCGGGATTTTCTTTACGGAGCCTGTCAATTAAATTTTCTAAATCGGATAGTCGTGCTTGGATAGTATTTCGGTCTAAGGCGGCCAATAAATCTAATTCACTTTGGTCTTGCATATAGGTTAAGTTAAAAATGAGATTGTATCACTTAGGCAGTTTTTTCGACAACAGCTTCTTCTTTAGGTTCTTTTTCGAAATCACATTCTTTGTTGGAGCATTTGATCACGCCGTTTTTCATCTCAATTAAGAGATCACCAGTTTTTGGACACTTCTCGCCAGTAGGTTTGCCA
>DATJFX010000024.1:0-11852 GCA_035495465.1 Candidatus Methylomirabilota bacterium | reverse complement strand
TCAAATTCAATTCCTTACCTAAAACAGTGATGGATCTGGAGCCTGCGATTTTTTTAGCCCGTTCAGACTTGACCACTGCGGAAGAATAAGTTTTAGCTTCATCCAAGCTCGAATAAGTTTTTAAAATATCTCCCACGGCCGGTACGTCAGAAAGTCCCGTGATGGCCACAGCAGCCGAAGGCCCCGCACTCTTTACTTTAGTCCCCTTGCCATCAGTCATGGCTCGAACTTTGCCAAAAGCTCGACCCACCGCCACAATATCAGATAAATTCAAAGTGCCATTTTGAATAAGCACAGTAGCCGTCGAGCCAAGAGTTCGAGAAACATGAGATTCAATCACTGTGCCTAAGACTGCCCCAGTCGGATTGGCTTTCAGATCTAAAACTTCTGCTTGCAATAAAATCAGATCCAATAAATCATCAACCCCTTCTCCTGTCAGAGCTGAAATTTTTGCAATCGGAACTGTCCCGCCCCATTCTTCTATCAACACACCAAAATCTGAAAGTTCTTTCTTAACCCGTTCGATATTCGAATCCGGTTTGTCCACTTTATTTATTGCTACGATCAAAGGAGTGCCTGTGAGTTTCGCTCGATTGATCACTTCGATGGTCTGAGGTTTGACACCATCATCCGCAGCCACCACTAAAATTATAATATCCGTCACATTCGCTCCCCGAGCACGCATGGCAGAAAACGCTTCGTGGCCTGGAGTATCTAAAAAAGTAATTAATTTTCCATTCCGAGCTACCTGGTAAGCGCCAATGTGCTGAGTGATACGTCCCGCTTCTGTATCTACAACTTTAGTTTTTCGGATAGTGTCCAGTAACGTCGTCTTTCCATGATCTACATGTCCCATAACAGCCACTACTGGCGGCCGAACTATAAAAGCCTCGGTTTTTTCAGATTGTTCTTTTTTTATTTCATCTGTTACGTATCCTAAGCCAAGTCTAGTGGTCGCGCCTTGGGTTTCAGACACATTAAATCCCAGATCCGAAGCTATAATCACCGCAGTATCATAATCAATTTCTTCATTGATGGAGGCCATTACCCCGTTTTGGATTAATTTTTTGATAACGGTGGTAATATCCAAATGCAATTTTTCAGCTAGTTCTTTCACACTCATCACTTTAGGCAACACTACTTCTTTTGGTTCCGTGTCTTTAGACGTGGCTGGTTTAGTATTGGAAAAAGCTACCAACACACGCTTGGCTAATTGATTATCCAGCTTATTCGCTTTTGGCGATACAAAAAATCCCGCTTCTTTCATCTTGTACCTAAGCGTTTGGACCGGCATATTGAGTTGTTTGCTAAGTGTCGAAATATCCATAAAACTTCTCTTGAAAACTCACATTATTATGCCAAAAACTTCAGAAAAAATCAATAGATAGTAAAACCCCCGCACTTGGCAGGGGTTTAAAAGAATTTTAAACTATTAAACTCTAGTTCCGACTTTGACTTTTTTCGCTTTGGCTTTGGCCGCTTTTGGCAGAATTACCGTCAAAATTCCATCTTTTAGATCAGCATTTACTTGTTCGATATCTACATCCACCGGCAAAACCACAGAGCGACTAAACGAACCCCAGTAACATTCTTGATAAAAATAATCTTCACTGGAAGCTTCGAAGTCTCGCTTGCGTTCCCCTCGGATAGTCACCATATCATTGGCAATCGTCACATCAATATCTTCCGGTCTGACACCTGCAATAGTAGATTTGATAATCACATTATCTTTGGTTTGGTACATATCAATGGTTAACTGACCTTCATACTCGGAAAGCCAATCTTCCGATGATCCGGCAGGTTTTTGGGTGGTATTTTCTGATTCTTCATCCTCCATCATCTCTTCGTCTTGTTCCGTCATTGTTTGTGTCCCCATGATTTTATTGATTAAATTCTTATCTTTAGGCATGAAATAACGTTTATTAAGTACCTAAATAATAATGTTTCGTTTCCTCTGTGTCAAACAAAGCAAAAACTTAATTTTGTTGATAGTTTTTAACTATCTTTTTGTCTGGTTCAGGGTTAATCTCATTTATGGCCTCCACTATGGATATTGAGCCTGTTGGTCTGACGATTTGCGCAAAATTCTTCTCATGATCAATCGCTAATTTACCATCTAAAATCTGTTCGACCATAAAAACCACTTCTCTCGGAATTCTCGCATATTTTGCAATGCCGTTTTGAATCAAATATTGTAAATTCCATGCCTCGTGACCTGGGTGAATATCAGTTAAAACCATGGGAAGTTTTTTAATCACTGCTTCCGCCATGGTCGGGCCTCCAGTTTTGTAAACCAAAACTGAAGCGGCAGACATTAGGACTTCCATATTGTCGACGTAGCCATAAATTTTCACCGGATGCCGACTCGGCGCGGAAATTTTTCCTAATTCTTCTTTTAACTGCGCGTTATTGCCGCACACGACAGCGATTTGAAATGATTTAGGACTTCGAAGTAATTGTAAAAAAACTTCTTTGACGCTGGATCGCGCATGTCCCGCTCCCCCCATTAAAACGATTGGCATAGAACTCAGTAAAGAAAGCGTTTGCACAGCCTGTTCATGACTGATCGGCTGAAAGAATTTTTGTGCTACTAACGTTCCAGTGAGCTTAATCCGCTCTGGAGCTACTCCAAGTCTTTTTAGCTGCTCTACTTGCTCGACAATATTACAAATATACAAATCTGCCTCGTCATACAGCCAGAACTCATGCAAATGATAATCAGAAAAAACAATTACTAATTTTCCTCGATACAGACCCTTGGATTTTAGATAAGCCATCACTCCCGAACAAGTAGTTTGCGTAGAAATTACAATTGCTGGTTGAAACTCCCGAAGAATTTGTAGAACATGTTTAGATTTAAAGGATGCTAAAAACTTTCGAATCGGCAAACTGATAGATAAAATAAATTTCGAGCTGTATAAAAATCCCCAAACAGAAGAAAATCTCTCTAATAAAGCTAAATAAATATTACGAAGCAATGAGCTGGCTACACCGCCTTCGATTTTCTCAATATCATAAATCCGGACCTCGAAATTTCCAGATTTTTCTAGTTGCTCGGTTACATTTTCTGCTGTGGCTTTAATCCCGTAGCCGACTGCGGTATGTAAAACCAATACTTTTGTTTTAGCCATTTTAAATTTTAAAAATTTTATTTCTGCGAACCATTACCATACTTACAAAAATCGTATTGCTTAAAATAAGTGAGGCCGGATAAAGTACAGTAGTTAGATTTATCGACTTTAAGGCGAAAATTGCAATTAACCATTTCACAGCACTCATACTGTACTCAATCAGAGTTTCTTCATTGGGCTTAAAATAAGCTTTACGAAATGTTGGGACAAATCCCAATCCGTCTGAGACACAAACACAGATCACGGCATGCAACGGGTTTTTAGTACTAACCCAAAGTACAATCCCTATCAGTGCTCCTCCCAAAGCCAGCCAATCAAATAATTTTATATCTCGATCTTTTTGGTGAAGACAACTCAGCGCTATAGAAAAAGTTATAAAAGCTGCTAATCCTGTAACCCATGCTCCAGCTCCCCCGCCCTTTGCTAGTTGAGCTATGAATGCGATGCCTTCTAAAGTTCCCCAGATAAACCAAGAAAATATATGTGGCTTGGTTTTTCCGCGATAAATATCTCGAATATAAGGAATGTATCCGAACAAACCGACGATTGCAGCTACAATTGCCAATACAATCTTATACTCGCTATTTATCATTCAGTAAATTATTTTTAATTAACTATTTTGGTTCCACAACTACTGCTGTTCCATAAGCTAACACTTCAGTAACTCCTTGCATAATCTCGGTGGCATCATAGCGCGCCGCGATTACAGCATTGGCCCCAAGTTCCCCCGCGTGTTTGAGCATAAGATCAAAAGCATCTTCCCGAGTTTTCTCGCAGAGCTCAGTATATAAAGTAATATTCCCGCCTAACAATGTTTGGAGACCCGCACCAATCGTTCCCAATATGGAACGCGATCGGACTACAATCCCCCGCGATACCCCAAGGGTTCGGATAATTTTGTAATTATCAAGTTCAAATGATGTAGTCACCATATTGTGACTGACCATGCCCGTTGAATTATCATTCATAAATTTTTTAAATTAATTCTTGGCGGAGACGGGAGGATTCGAACCTCCGAAAGAGTTGCCCCTTTATCGGTTTTCGAAACCGACGCATTCGACCACTCTGCCACGTCTCCATGGAACCTCTAAACAAGCTCGAACGAAATGAAACTAAAATGTTTCGTGTGTGACAAATTATTTGGTGGACCCTACCGGGCTCGAACCGGTCACCTCTTCCATGCCATGGAAGCGCTCTACCAAATGAGCTAAGGGCCCTTCGTCGTACTTAGCAGACACTCCGCGAATTTGCTTTGCAAATTACGCTCCGGTCTGCACACTACTCCTCTCAAAAAATTTGTTCTCGACCCTTCGGGTCTGCGACTCAAATTTTTTGTAGAATCTACAAGGAGCTAACTTTTCTATAGCGAGGACAGATGTTTTTTGAGGACAACGTCGAAGGCTTTCCAATGCCTGAGACTTTAGGCCGTATCAACGGCCGTGTCCGAAAAAAACAGATGTCCGAACGCTTTTGGTGCCCTCGGTAGGAATCGAACTTACATCTTGCCCTTAGGACGGGCCTGCTCTATCCATTGAGCTACGAGGGCTCGATTCTCCCGATACTGCAATATATTTTACAATTTATCCCGATATTTTTCAAGAAACGCCGGGAATTGGGAATGGCCAGGCTTGGGAAGATGGTCTAAAGCAAACCAACCAATTTCATCAAATTTATCCGGCTCCCCTATTCGGACATTTTCAGGATCAATCAAGACCTTATAATCCAAGGCGATCCAATGTGTCGGTTTAGTTTCATGAGTACGATGTACATCACGAAAGCCTAAAAATTCAAAGCTCAAAACGTCGGTATGGTATTCTTCTTTGATTTCTTTACGCAAAGTTTGTTCCACAGTGTCACCAAATTCCACTCCCCCGCCTCCAATGTCCCAGCAGCCTTGTTCATCCCGAGCATTCTCGCTTCTTTTCGCAAATAAAATATTTCCCTTGCCATCATGGCAAAAATACACTACACAAACTCCAATATAATCAATCCCCTTTTTCATAGTTCTTCAGTTTATCTTTAGCGAGGACAGATGTTTTTTGAGGACAACGTCGAAGGCTTTCCAATGCCTGAGACTTTAGGCCACATCAGTGGCCGTGTCCGAAAAAAACAGATGTCCGAGCGTTTCCTGGTCGGGGTGCTGGGAATTGAACCCAGTCTACACGAACCCGAATCGTGCGTACTACCGGCATACGCCACCCCGTAGCGCTAATATTATAATTTTAAATAACTTTTATATCCAGACGTGCGAACGCCGATGTTTGATTGTCGCGGGGTATTGTATGATTATACAATCAGGACGCATGTCCCCCGCTGGCAGGAATCAAAACATCGGCATTATGTGATTTGGTAGGATGTCACACAGCCACCTCACTTGGCAACTGGGTTATTGGGTTTGCTAACCGGCTTATCCGAAAAATGACGGAGAAACCGTTCGTGTAGGTCGATCAAGGCCTGGTCATCTTCCTCACGATTATCTGGAAGATTAAAGACCTCGTCGTGCTTCTTAAGCCAAGCTTCCCGCTCACCTGGGAGGACTTTTTGACCCATCCTTTGTTTCTCCCGTAATGCTTCGAACTCTCTTTGCAGTTCGCGGGTCTTCAACACTACCTCTCTCTGAACCAAAGCCATCCTACTACCCTCCTTTCTGGTGTAGGCCAGGACAGAGTTTCCCCTATCCTTAGTTTCATAATACTATATCCTTAGAAGACGATCAGCAAGCATTCAAAAAGTAATTTTAGAAATTATACGATATTTTGTCTAATTTGTCAATGTTTCACTCTGAGTTATCCATCTCTAAAGCCAGGTTTAAACCCGAGCATTGATCCGAGATCATCCGAGATTTAAATAATTCTTAATAAAACCGCGTGTTTCATATGAAACGGTATATCTCCTATTTTAAAAATCTAAAGCTTCATTTAGTATTTTTTTTCTTGTTTCTTTTTTTATTGCCGGTCCAGTCGCGGGCTCTGTATCATCCAGAATCTGCCTATATTGGTTGGTATTTTAATTACCATTTAGCCTTCTTTTTCTATCTTACGGACATTCTCTGGATTTTATGTTTAGTAACTTGGCTCGGCTTTGATCCTCAATTTAGGTCTTTTTTCTATCCGAGATTTGTTTTATTTTGGCTAATCTTAGCCTTTATTATATGGGTAGTAATTTCTTTGTTTCATGTGGAACGTATAGGATTAAGTGTCTATCAAATCTTGAAATGGATAGAGTTTTGGGGAATAGCTATTTATATATGGCTGGTCTTTAAGAAGCAGGCCTACTTTATATGGAGCGCTGCAGTCATCTTTGGATCTGCTTTCCTGGAATCCGTTATAGGAATTTGGCAGTTCCATGTGCAACATATGGTTGGTTTGAATTGGTTAGGAGAATACATTTCACCTTTAGGCACACCAGGACTCGCCACCATAGATACTCTTTCTGGCAAATTAATACGAGCTTATGGAACTTTTCCGCATCCCAATGTATTTGGAGCTTTTTTAGTGTTTGGCTTATTTATGGCCTTATATTTCAGTCTAAAGCCGTTGAACCTATTTAATCGAGCGTTGGTTGCATGTGGAACAATCATTATACTCGTAGGAATCTTTGTAAGTTTTTCACGGGTAGCTTGGCTAGCTGGAATATTAGCCTTATTAGGCTTTATGGCTTACAGCGTCTACAAAAAAGACTGGATTAACGCCAATTTATTATGTGTAATAGGAGTTGTTTCATGTGCAACTATAGGCATATTTTACCCGGGGTTAGTTCAGACTCGGACTTTTGATAGTAATCCCACTAGCATAAATGACCGAACTTTTTTCAATCATCTAGGGTTAGAGTTAATAGTGAAACATCCGGTTCTAGGGGCCGGAGTAGGGAATTATGTCCCGGCTTTAGAAAAAATAGTGAAATTAGAGGATTGGCAATACCAACCCCCTCATAATATTTTTATTATGCTTGGGGCCGAATTAGGGATGGTAGGACTTTTAATCTTTTTCTGGATACTTATAGAAATTTTTCGAAGACTTAAAGGCCATTTATCTAGACCCTTAGTTTTTAGTTTATCTTTTTTAGCTTTAACCTTTTTGCTCATGGGCCAGGTGGATCATTATTTCGTCACCATTCAGCAGGGGAGACTGATGTTTGCTGTTGTGTTAGGATTACTAGGAGCCTTACCAAATATTTATGAGCCGGATCAAAAAAATATTTAAAAATATTATTCCTAAAGCTGTCCTAAACGCCTACCATTTAGACTTGGCTTATTTGGCGAATTTTTATTATGGCAAGCCTTCAGAAAAATTAATTATAATCGGAGTGACTGGCACCAATGGCAAATCCACAACAGTAAATTTAATTGGAAAAATTTTGGAAGAGGCGGGACATAAAGTCGTTATATCTTCTACAGTGAATTTTAAAGTCGGGGATAAAGATGATTTAAATGATTTGAAAATGACTATGCCGGGCAGATTTTTCTTGCAAAAATTATTAGCCAGAGGTGTGAAGGCTGGATGTAAGTTTGCTGTGATAGAATCTTCTTCGGAAGGAATTTTACAATCCCGTCACGTTGGGATTCATTATGATGTTATGGTATTTACAAATCTTACACCCGAACATATTGAAGCCCATGGCGGATTTGAAAATTATAAAAATGCCAAATTAGAATATTTTCGCCATCTAGAAAATCTGCCACATAAATTTATCAAGGGGATAAAAATTCCTAAGAGCATTATGGTGAATATTGATGACCAGTACGCGTCTGAATTTTTAAATTTCAAAGTTGATAAAAAAATCACTTATGGTTTAACGGAAAACGCTCAGGTCAGAGGCTCGAATTTAAACGCCACGGAACAGGGGATACAGTTCTGGGTGGGGCAGACGGGTTTTAGCTTGCATTTAAAGGGGATTTTCGATGTTTACAATACCCTTGCAGCGATTGCAGTAGCTCAGGATTGTGAGATTGATATTAGTGTGGCGAAGCAAGCTTTGGAAAAAATTTCAAATATTCCGGGGCGAATGGAACTGATCGATGAGGGACAAAATTTTAAAGTGTTGGTGGATTATTCTCCGGAACCAGAAAGCCTGAAACAAATGTATGCGACTGTAAAAAATTGGCCACATAATAAAATTATTCATTTGCTCGGTTCCACCGGTGGTGGACGCGATGTAGCGAGACGAAAAATTCTGGGAAATATTGCAGGAGAAAATGCAGATATTGTAATTGTTACCAATGAAGATCCTTACGATGATGATCCGAAGGAAATAATTCATCAAGTGGCTGATGGGGCAGTGGAGGTAGGAAAAATAATTAAACAAAATTTATTCCGCGATCCAGATCGACGGAATGCAATTGCAAAAGCTTTGTCTCTAGCCCAGCCAAATGATCTAGTAATCTTAACGGGCAAGGGGAGTGAACAAAAAATGGCAGTAAAGGGCGGATACATCCCTTGGGATGACCGTGCAGTTGCCCGGGAGGAACTTCAAAAACTCAAAAAATAGGGTTTGAATTAAATACTAATTAACTGTATAATCAATTCAAATATATGATAAAAAATAATCCGGTTTTAATTCGCAATGAACAAGAAGAATACAAGCAAGTGAGGCGCGATTTAATTTTCGTCATTTCATTGAACGTGGTTTTTTTCGCGGTCTTGATCGGACTTTATTTCTTCAACCACTCAACTGGCAAGGTTGATAATTGGTTCGCGCATTTGTTGAAATTCTAAAATAACTCTGGGCTTATGGTCTAGTGGTATGACGCCACATTCGCATTGTGGAAGCGGCAGTTCGATTCTGCCTAAGTCCACCAGTGAAGTTTTACGCTATGAATACAACTAACTTAATCTATTTAAGTTTAGGCTTATCTATACTTTTATTACTGCTCATAATTTGGCAGGCTATAAAACTTTATAAACTTGAACAAGTTCGCAAAGAATTTTTCGCTTCTGGTTTAAAAAAAGATTTTGAACAAGTTTTAGTAGATCAAAATCGAGGGATTACCAAAATCAATCAAGAATTGAAAGAACTCGACGAAAGCTTAACTCGGCTGTATAAGGATAATCGTCAAAATATCCAAAAGGTAGGTTTTATGCGCTTTAACCCTTTTGATGATGCAGGCGGCAATATCAGTTTCACGCTTGCTCTGCTAAATGCTCAAGATGATGGAGTGGTGATTTCTTCTCTCCACGGCCGGGAAGGCACTAGAACATACGCCAAGTCAGTTCGTGCTGGGTTATCTGAATCCAAACTGACTGAAGAAGAGACCGAAGCGATCAAACAGGCTAAATAATTTTCAAACTAACTAATTTATGGCACGACTAGACGCAAATCCTGAAACTATTGTATCTTCCTCCATGCGAATTGATGGGGAATTAAAAAGTAATGGTAATATAAAAATAGATGGCATGGTTTCGGGAAAAATTCATACTTCTCATGATTTAGTAATCGGCCCCAGTGCTCAGATTGACGCAGATGTGATCGCAGGCAACGCCATGATCGGTGGCGCGGTAAAAGGGAACGTAACTGTCAAAGGAGCTCTGGTGATTTTAGAAACCGGAAAAATTCTAGGCAACATCAGCTGCGGGAGCTTAGGAATTCGGGAAGGCGCGTATTTTTCCGGTAATTGCAGAATGGCCGAACCAAAGCCCATCACCCCTAAAACTGAATAATGTATTATTACATTGTTGATCCACAAAAAATTCCACAAAGAGAATTTGAACGAGTACAAAATCTTTTGTACTCGTCTGTTTCTGAGTACCGAGTCAGTGGGGAAGTGGTCCGGGTTACAGGGCTTCGAACCATTAACCAGTTAGTCGAAAATGCGCTCTCTCATGGAGCCAAAACTATTGTCGCAGTTGGAAGCGATGATACTTTAAATGACGTAATCAATGCCGTGGGAAGACGGGAAGTGGTGATTGGTTTTGTGCCCATATTTCCTACAGAAGTTGGTAAAATTTTAGGCATAAAAAGTATTGAGCAGGCAGCTAAAACCTTAGGGGGCCGAAGGATTGCTGAACTGGATCTGGGACTGGTGAATAAAAACTTTTTTGTCTCGAAATTATCTTTTGGCGTATATCAGCCGGCCGGCACTGGCTGGATGAAATCTTTGGATTATAAATTTTTCCAAAATATGGTGAATATGCCTAGCTTTGATGTAAAATTTTCTGTGGATGGTAAGTATCAGGCCAGTTTAAAAGTTATAGGTGGCATGATCGTAAACAGCCGAGACAATGCGGAAGGTCTGGCCAATCCCACTGATGGAGTATTGGATGTCTTACTTCTTTCCAAGCTCAGCAAATGGGATGTGTTCAAATTTCGTAAAGAAATTATAAGCGGGGACTTTGAAAAAATTCCGGGCAGTTCCGTAATTCATGTGTCCCGACTGGAAATTTCTACGCCCGTGGGATTACCACTAAAATCTGCCGGCCGAGTAATTGCCAAAACTCCGGCAGTGATCGAAGTAATGCCCAAGGCTTTAAAAATAATTGTGGGAAAAGAACGAAAATTTTAAAGTTTTGCGGATTGACTGGGAGAGAAATTTCGCCTATAATTGATAGGATTTTTACTTGATTCATTTGCGCGGGTGGCGAAATGGCAGACGCACCACCTTGAGGTGGTGGCGACCGCAAGGTCATGGAGGTTCGACTCCTCTCCCGCGCACCAATGGACGCTTAGCTCAGTTGGTTAGAGCGTCTCGTTTACACCGAGAAGGTCGAAGGTTCGAATCCTTCAGCGTCCACCAGAAAATTTGTTATAATATAGTTCCTCAAACGAGCCTCGGTAGCTCATTGGTAGAGCGTTGCCCTGAAGAGGCAAGCGTAGTCAGTTCGATTCTGACCCGAGGCACCAAAATACGCGGGTATGGTTCAGCGGTAGAACATTGCCTTGCCAAGGCAAAGATGCGGGTCCGACTCCCGCTACCCGCTCCAAGAAAAAACTCCATCAAATGATGGAGTTTTTTCTATTAAATAGAAAGGGTGAACTATTGACAAAACCGCGATTTTATGCTAATATATTTCGTTATAAAGTTCCTTCACATACAAGATTCAAACAGTGCTGCTTGTGTAGTTCTAGGACTTGGACTTTACGAGCAGCGCTGTTCCGAATTAAATCGGAAAGCTCTGACAAGCTCCGAAAGGGGCACCTTCTGTAGGAGGAAGTGAACAATGGAAAAACCGAATCGCGTTCTGGTAAAGTTCCGCATCAACCCCGCACGCGCCGCGGAACTTCGAAACGCTGGCCTTTACGAGGTCAGGCGTACCGAACAGCAGGACGCGGATCTTCGAAAGAAGCAGGCAGCGGAAGCCGAGGCTCTGGGTCGCGATCCGTATCGCGGTCGCCGCATCGACGGGTCGGGAGTCATCCGACCGGACAGCGGCACGCCGATGTTCTCGTGGGACAAGGACGGGCGCGTGAACACGTGCTTGGCCCTGGTACAGCGGGATCTGCAGAATAACCTGGGCATGGTTCTGACCCAGATCAACACCCTGCAGAAGCCGCAAGACCACATGGCGTTCCTGGTCCTCAAATTCGAGAGCGAGGGCACGGCGATCACGTTGAACCCCAAGCAGGCCGAGGTGATCGAGCGGATCACGGGCCGGGTCTACGGCCACCTCCACGGCTATCGGAACCCCGATCGTTCGTGGACGCTCAACGCCGCGCATGCAGAGGACAAGCCCAGTGAAATCCGCGACGTGCGGATCAACGCAGACGGCTCAGTCCGCTGCGAGCTTC
>DATJFX010000023.1:0-20909 GCA_035495465.1 Candidatus Methylomirabilota bacterium | reverse complement strand
AATTTGTGGTAGGGTCGGCATTTTATTCGTTTAAAAACTTTTCAATAATTTTCACAGTTTCTTCCGGGTGATTCAGGATTACTACGTGATTGGCGCCTTCGATTAACTCTAACTTAGAATTTGGAATTTGCTCCTGCATCTGCTTCGAAACATGGTGTGGAAAAATACTGTCTTTTGTTCCGACAATCAATAAAGTCGGTGTTTTTATTTTACTAAGTTTATGAGCAATATCCAAATTTACGCTTTGTTTCGAAGTTAATAAATAACTGCCCCAGGAATTATAAAAAATTGTCCGAGCCAAGCCATATGCTTCATAATCTCTGTGCACTTTGCCTTTCGGATATGGCGAATGCCACTTACCCACAGCAGGCGGGCTCATAAAAGAAGCCAAATTTATAACCGCGTTGGCTAAAGTTTTTAAGGGCTTAAATTTTAAATAAGGAGGAGCGCTGTGGCCGCCGGAAATAATGATTAATTTTTCCAATCGATCCGGCCGTTCCAGCGCAAAATGCGCAGCAATGACCGCGCCATAGGAATGTCCAATCAAAATAACTTTAGAAATTTTTTCTGCATCCAATATTTTTTCAATATCAGAAACAATATTTGAGATTTCGTATTGTGAAGCGCCTCGCGGATGGGATGAATATCCATGTCCACGCAGATCCATACTGATCGCGCCGAAATTTTTATCAATTAACGGTGTTCTGACAAATTGCCAGGCATCCGCGTCCCCGCCCGCACCGTGAACAAAAAACAAGATTGACTTCCCTTCAGCCAATCCATGAGTTTCATAATAAATTTCTAAACCATCATGAGTTCGGATGGTTTTATGAGATATCCCAATCATTTTATTTACCATAACAATAGCAAAAGCCAGGATGTCAACCTAAATGATCCGCCTAAGAATAAATTTTCACCAAATTATTTTTATTTCGCACCTAAGGCCGCGCTAACGCTTGCGTCTAAGGTCTTGTAATCCGAAATCTGTTGGCCATTTAGATAAAATGTTGGGGTTGCATTCACGCCCAAAGCTTCGCCATCCAATTCGTCTTGTGTAATATTGTCGATATAAGCCCCGGTTTCGAGATCAGTTTTAAATTTACTTCCATCCAAACCGAGCTGCTGGGCATAACTTTCGAAGGTGCTGTTTGGATTGAAAGTTCCTGACCAGTCGTTCTGATGATCATACAATAAATCATGCATTTCCCAATATTTGCCCTGAACCCCCGCAGATTCTGCTGCTTCTGCGGCCGCTTGCGCGTTAGGGTGCTGAGACAGAGGAAATTCCCGGAAGATAAAATTAAAATCCGGATTGCTCTTGTATTTATCCACCAGGGTTTTTACAGTTGGATGAGCGGCGGCGCAAAAAGGACATTGATAATCCCCAAATTCAACCAAAGTCACTTTCGCATCAGTTTTTCCAGTCATATAAGTATAAGGTCGGAAGTAAACCTTATCGCCAGTTAAATTCGCATTCGATACGACCTTATTTGGCGAAATAGATTTAAGCCAAAAACCAATTCCTACAACCGCTGCTAATATTAAGATGAGAATTAAAATTCTTTTGATCATACTTTTTTTCTCCTATAAATAAACATACAAATTGTGATTACCACAAACCCGGTTAATGCTAATAACGGCACCGTCAAAAAATTAAACCAAAAATGATAAGGAATTGTACAGGACACACCTCCGGCACATGGGAATAGGGCCTCTGGGATTACTCGATACATGAGTAGGTTATGGTAAATCGAAATTATCGCACCGATAAAGGTCAGTGGAAGAACAAAAAATTCGATATCTTCAACCTCCTTTAAAATCCCGACTCCTAATATTATTACTAAAGGATACATGCAAATTCTCTGATACCAGCAAAGTATGCAAGGAGTCCAATGCAGGACCTCGCTTAAAAATAAACTGCCTAAAGTGGCGACTAGGGCTTGGGTCCAAGCAATATATAATAATGTTTTCTTCATAATCCTATTATATCAAACTTTGCCAATTTTTACTAAGTATTACCTAATTGTTATAATAACTATCTAGACTAATTGAAAATAAACGCTTCCGCATGCCGAACCGAGCAACAAAAACCACGCAAAAAGTCATAATTGCCTGTTTTATCCTTATCGCTACGGATGTGGCTTTAGTGATATTACTGTTAGTGCATGGAAGTAACTTTGCTCTTTTAAATCCCAAAGGCCCGATTGCCAGTCAACAAAGGAAGCTTATTTTTACCGCCGTGTTACTAATGCTGACCTTGGTCATCCCGGTGTTTATCGCAACTTTTTTCATTGCCTGGAAATATCGAGCCGGTAATAAAAAAGCTAAATATACTCCTGATGAAAAACATAGCCCACTAACCACTTTTTCCTGGTGGGGCATTTTAATCGCGTTAGTCTGCGTGCTGGCAACTTTAAATTGGAAAAGCACCCATGCTTTAGATCCTTACAAACCTCTTCCGTCCCAAGCATCGCCCATCACTATCCAAGTCGTATCTCTTAGATGGAAATGGTTATTTATATATCCTGAGCAGCATATCGCCACGGTAAATTTTATCGAATTTGCCAATCACACGCCGATTAATTTTGTGTTGACTAGCGATGCTCCCATGAATTCTTTTTGGATCCCCCAGCTCGGCGGGCAGATGTATTCCATGGCTGGAATGCAGACTCAACTTCATCTGATGGCTGACGAAATCGGTGAATATCAAGGATCTGCTGCAGAAATCAATGGCGCCGGATTTGCCGGCATGAAATTTATCGCCAAATCCGTCACTGAAGCGGATTTTAACCAATGGGTTCAAGCGGTCAAACAGTCTCCTTTTGTATTAAACCAGCAAGAATACGATAAACTAGTTCAAGCGAGTTCAGACAATCCCAGAAAGTTTTATTCCTATACGGATCCAAATTTATTTGACAACATCATGATGAAATTTATGATGCCTATCTCGTCTCCTGCTATGCATATGCACGGGATGATCATGCCATGACAAATTTTATTTTCGGAAAAATAACATTAGACGCCCTCCCGCACGCCTGGTATACGATCGGTGCGAGTGCTTCTATTCTCTTAGGCGCAGGCGTTGTGGCTTTTTTCATAACTTATTATAAACGCTGGACCTGGCTTTGGAAGGAATGGCTAACTTCCACGGATCCGAAAAAAATCGGAATCATGTATATTATCGTCGCCACACTGATGTTTTTGCGCGGCGCAATTGATGCCGGCATGATTTGGCTGCAGCAAATTTTTTCTTCCGGCGCGCACCATGGTTATCTCACGCCGGATCATTTTCAACAGGTTTTCACAGCTCATGGCGATATTATGATTTTCTTTGTGACCATGGGATTTCTGTTCGGTTTGCTCAATATTATCGTTCCGTTGCAGATCGGCGCGCGGGATTTGGCTTTTCCTTTTTTAAATTCTTTAGGTTTTTGGCTCTACGTGGCTGGGGCTTTGCTGATCAATATGTTTTTTATGATTGGCGGGGATTTTGCAGCGGTAGGCTGGCTCGCGCAGCCACCGCTTTCTGAGCTCCAATTTAATCCCGGGGTGGGAGTGGATTATTGGATCTGGAGCTTGCAAGTTTCGGGGCTGGGAACTTTGATCGGTGGCATAAATTTTCTCGTAACTATTCTGAAAATGCGCGCGCCTGGCATGACTTTGATGAAAATGCCTTTGTTTACCTGGAACGCTTTATGCAGTTCCGTATTAATTGTTTCCATATTTCCGATATTGTCCATGACTATTGCCTTACTTTTTGCAGATCGATATTTCGGCATGCATTTCTTCACTTCGGATTTTGGCGGCAATCCCATGATGTATATAAATCTGATCTGGTCATGGGGCCATCCGGAAGTTTATGTTTTAATCTTACCCGCCTTCGGAATTTTTTCAGAAGTTGTCTCTACATTTTCCCAAAAGCGATTATATAGCTATGTTTCATTAGTGATTGCCGCGCTTGCTATCACAGCCTTATCTTTTTCTGTTTGGCTCCATCATTTTTTCACCATGGGTGCGGCTGCCGATGTAAATGCCTTTTTTGGCATTATGACTATGTTTATCGCTATCCCGACCGGATCTCAGATTTTTAACTGGCTTTTAACCATGTATCGGGGCCGGATTATTTTTACTACCCCGATGTACTGGTTTTTAGGATTTGTCGCTACTTTTACTCTCGGAGGCATGGCCGGAGTTTTGCTGTCTTTGCCGGGCGCGGATTTTCAATTGCATAACAGTTTATTTTTAGTGGCGCATTTTCATACCATGATTGTCGGCGGCGCCTTGTTTGGAATTTTCGCCGGTATCACTTATTGGTTTCCGAAAGTTACGGGTTTTAAACTCAATGAAACTTTAGGTAAGTACGCATTTTGGTGCTGGATCTGCGGCTTCTTCACAGCATTTGTGCCCTTGTATCTTTTAGGATTTATGGGCGCTACCCGGCGGCTCGATCATTATGATGCTTCGGGCTGGCAAGGATTGTTTATTGTGGCAGGCGTTGGATTGGTGATCATTTGTTGCGGCGCACTCTTACAGATCTTACAAATAATTATCAGTTTCCGACAACGAAAGAAAAATTTGGATTTGACCGGCGATCCGTGGAATGGCCGATCCTTGGAATGGGCTACTTCTTCTCCGCCGCCTTTTTATAATTTTGCTATTATCCCCGCTGTAACCAACCGAGATGCTTTCTGGGAAATAAAAAAAGAAGGCAAACCGGTTTCTACAAACTATCAGGACATTCACATGCCAAAAAATACAGCGATGGGCATCTATCTTTCAGGCTTTGTTTTTCTGGTAGGATTTGCTTTTGTCTGGCATATCACTTGGCTGATTGTCGTCGGACTGATTGGATCGATCATGTGCGTAATTATTCGTTCATTTGAAGAAGAAACAGAGTATGTGGTGACCGCGGCAGAAATCGCGCAAATAGAAGCTAATCGAAAAAATTATGGAAAAATTTGATACGCAGAATAAAGTAATTTTTGGATTCTGGGTTTATTTGATGACAGATTTAATCATGTTTGCGGTGCTCTTCGCCACTTTCGCAGTACTGCGGGGTAATACTTATGGCGGCCTGCCTTTGTCTTCATTATTCAGTTTACCTTTAGTTTTAAAAGAGACTTTGATTTTATTAACCAGCAGCTTTACCTGCGGACTAAGTTTGTTGGCGGTTAACCATGAAAATACCAAGCAAACTATTGGCTGGCTTTTGGTAACTTTTGGATTAGGCGTGTCATTTCTTGTTTTAGAATTAAGTGAATTTTCGCACTTGATCGCCGAAGGTCATAGTTTCCAAACCAACGCTGCCCTTTCCTCGTATTTTAGTTTAGTCGGCACGCATGGATTGCATATTGCTGTGGGATTGCTCTGGCTTTTAGTGGCCCTCATCCAGATCTGGGTAAAAGGACTCAGCCCGCACATTGCCTCTAAACTTACCCGATTTAGCCTGTTCTGGCATTTTCTGGATGTCATATGGATTTTTATTTTTACAATTGTGTATTTAGTGCCACTCAAATAAATGGAAACTTTAAAATCATATTTTATCGGATTTTTTCTAAGCCTTGGACTAACCCTGTGTTCCTTCACTTTGGTTTTGCGCCATATTTTGGAAGGAAAAAACTTAATTTTCTGTTTAATCCTCTTGGCTTTAATTCAATTATGGGTGCAGTTAACTTTTTTCCTTCACCTAAATCTTGAGGCAAATAATCGATGGAATTTGTCGATTTTTATTTCTACCGTAGGAGTAGTTTTGATTCTTATATTAGGCTCTCTTTGGATTATGCAGAACCTGGATTATCGGCACATGTCCCCCCAACAGCTTGATTCCTATATCCTTCAAACAGAAGGATTTCAGAAGTGATCAAAGCTTATTACAACCTGACTAAACCCGGGATAATCTACGGCAACCTCTTAACCACTATTGGCGGTTTGATGTTAGCGTCGGGCGGGCGGATTGTGTGGCCTGTGTTTATCGGGGCCTTGATTGGCATTTCTCTGGTCGTCGGCTCCGCATGTGTTTTGAACAATTTAGCCGATCAAAAAATTGACGCCAAAATGGCAAGAACCCAGAACCGGGCTTTGGTTACTGGGGCTGTTTCAAAAACCAATGCAATTATTTACGCGCTTGTTCTGTTAATCTTAGGATCAATTGCTCTTGCTAATCACGCAAATAATTTGGCCTGGGCCGTAGCCCTCACGGGTTTCGTAATTTACGTTTTTATTTATACGCCACTCAAGCCTCGTTCAGTTTATGCGACTTTGGTAGGCAGTATTGCGGGCGCCGTCCCGCCAGTAGTCGGCTATGTCGCGGTCAGCAATAAATTAGATTTAGGCGCCTGGCTTTTAGGTTTAATTTTAATCCTTTGGCAGATGCCGCATTTTTACTCTATCGCGATTTTTCGCTTAGAAGATTACGAGGCGGCGGATATTCCCGTGCTCCCTGCAAAAAAAGGTATAAATTTTACTAAAATCAATATTCTTGGTTTTATAGTCGTATTTATCCTGGCTATTTCAGCTCTCTATTTTTTCCACTACGCCGGCTTAACATATTTTCTTCCTATGCTCGCAATCAGTTTGTATTGGCTTTTCTATGGATTAAAAGGATCCAATATCAGAACCGATCATAAGGCTTGGGCGCGAAAAATGTTTTTTATTTCCCTGTTCGTCATCTCACTGCTGCCGTTCAGCATTATTTTAGATGTTTTAGTCAAATAATCGTGGTATAATTAATTTATGATTATATTACATATCATTATTGCATTTAGCAGCTTAATCTATACCGCAGTTTTATATCTTTATCCCTCTTATACCAAATTACGCGTGTCGTACATTTTAGTCGGGGTCACGATATTAACAGGCTTTTACTTAGTCCTTTCCAAGCCCGCACATATGACCCAAACTTGTATTACAGGATTATGCTACTTGGCTTTAGTTTCATTAGGGATTGTCTCCGCTCGATACAAACTGGCAAAAATAATTGCCAAATAACTACTAATTTAAAACGCCTCCAGTGGGAGGCGTTTTTTTATTCCGAAACTATAATTGCAATTTTTTTAGATTGATCGACGTTTTGGGTTTGCTGATCCCAGTCCGCTGCCGCGGAGTATAGTGTATTAAATGAGTAAGCGTAATTTAATCCGTTTCGAGTACCCGAATCATTAGTCACAAAATTATTTTTCGTGTAGCCTCGAACAACGAGCATGTGATGAATCGGCCCCGGGCTTTTATAATTGGGATTATTCAAAGCTCGGCCGTACTCGGATATTAAAATTACGTGTTTTTTATTTAACTCATCTTTAAGTTGATCTTGAGTAAAATTTTCGATTAGCTTCGTTTTCAAGCCGTAGACTTTTTCAATCATTTCTGCGGTTTCAGCCGAAGTAGTATCCAAATGATATCCGAAATTATCATCCTGCCACTTAGTCAGAAGGCTGATTTGGTCCTCGACAAAACTCGGGGCCAAAGTAATTTGCCGGTTGCCTTTAAAATATTCAGACGCCATGATCGCGCTGGCTTCCTCACAAGCTTCGTTATGAAGCGTGTCCCAATTTGCAGTCGGGGCCTGAGGGGTAAATGGCACCGGCAATAATAAGCTAGTCGGCCATGAATCCGCTGGAGACGGATTAGATCCGACGGTTGGAGTTTCTACAGAATTATCATTAGTTGGTGTACTAACTGGCGCTGGATATTTTTGGTGAATATAATTATTTACCAAAAAGGCGGCGACTACTGCGACTACGATTAACCCGGATATTTTTTTCCAAGATATTTTTCTAGGCATATTTGTGGACATGTTTTTGATTTAGGGCTTGGATATACATTATTTCTATGTATTCTTTCAGCGCGCGGCTGGTAGAAAATTGTTCACTGATCAATTGGCGGCTTTTTTGCATGCGTGTAATCCAAGAAGATTTCTGAGGATTATTAATCTGCTCATAATACTCCGGAATAATTTCCTGCTCTAAAAGCTCCAGCATTTTCGGGCCCACTGACGGCTCGTCTACTACCCAGCCGATGCCATTTAAATCCGCCTCCGCCACCCAGCCGTCTCTTGTAGAGAGGGGTAAAGCGCCATTTAAAGCAGCCTTCATGCCGCTGGTACCGCAAGCCTCAGAGCCGACCACTGGAGTATTAACCCATACATCGCAACCAGCAGTGAGCAGCTGAGCTAATTCTAAATTATAATTAGGCAAAAATACAGCTACATCAGACAATTTATCCTTTAAAATTTTTTTTAATTCTACCAGCACCGCGTTATTATTTTCATTTTCATTATTAGTCGGTCCAGAAAAAACGATGTGCAACGGCCTGTCCTGACGCAAGGCCAAAGCGAGAAATTTTTCTACATCACTAATAATTTCCATAGGACGCTTATACGGCACCAGACGGCGCGCCCAGCCTAAGAGCAATACGTTGGGTTCCCAGCTCTGTCCGGTTTGGGATTGGATATATTCTAAAAGCGCGGTTTTATTTTGCTGGTGTTTGGACCAAAAATCTTTTTCCGCAGCTTTTCCAACTTTATCCCAGCGAGCCAAGTAAACCCCATTGGTTACGCTCGTCATGGGATTTTTCGGCCAAATTTCTAAAGCCTTCGTAGCATGTAATTTACTGACGGCATTAGTTTTATTTGCCAGTTTAAAAGATAAAGTGGTCATAGAAAAAAGATTTGATCCTTCGATTGTCCCCAAAGCTACAATATCTGCGATAGGAATGGCTAATTCCTCCGCATATTTTCCCATCATAGCTGATACCAAATCCGTGGTGAACTGTTCTTGGCCAGCAGCAACCAACGTATGATTAGTAAAAACCAAATGCGAGCTAGCATATCCGCAGGCAGTAAAAAAATCCACGTGTTGGTGCTTCATTTCATGCGCTACCAATTCTAAAGCCAAAAAAGCTGAATGACCTTCATTTAAGTGATACACAGAGCAATGCAGGCCCAGTTTTTCTAAAAGTCGAAAACCACCGATACCTAACAGCATTTCCTGCTTCAAACGCATTTCACGGTCATCGGTATAAAGCTGATTTACGATATCCCGATCATGCGGTTGGTTCTCCGAAATATTCGTGTCTAACAGATACAGCGCACCCGCGCCATGTGTCACTTGCCAGGCCTGAGCGTACACGATCCGGTCATGAATCGGAACTGAGACCAAAAGACGCTCTTTCTTTTCGTCTAATACCAGGCTTAAGTTTTTACTGTTAGACGCCAACTCATGAGACCTATCCGGCGGCGTCAAACTATTTTGAGCTTCTAGATAAAACAGGCCCACAGCCATCAGCGGAAATTGGCGGGCATGCGCTTCTTTTATATAATCACTAGCCAAGACACCCAAACCTCCGGCATATGTGGGCAGATCAGAAATTTCTGCGTATTCAGCACAAAAATATGCGACCGGCTGTTTGCTGAATTTTTCATAAAGCAAACTTTTACCAAATCTCAAAAACCAAGAATTGTAATCAATGGGTTGATCCATAATTAACTGCCACGCTGTTCTGGCTGGCCGCCGCGAATTTTATAGTATTTGGATTTATATTTTTCAATAGTTTCTTCCACTTCTTTGTGGGGAATTTCCACGCGCAGTAGATCTATGGCATTGATCGTATCATAAATATCCAGTTTATTTTCAAGTTTAAACATGGCATCGCGCCACAGGATGGCTTTTTCATATTCGCGGTTTTGGACAGCTTTTTCTTCAAGTTTTTTCATCATGTCCATAAAAGCCCAAAATACACCTTCCTCCGCTCCGCCTTTTCCAACGGTCCGATCTTTAAAGGGAATACGCAAAATAGAATTTTGAGACATCATCATTTGACGGATTTTGCCAGTCCGCTGCCAATTAAATGCGGTCGTAATAATTTTCTCATAATAATCTCGGGCCAATTCTAAGTCCTTCTCCGAAACTTCAGGAATGTGTCTTAAGGTATCTAGGAGGCGAAAAGCCCCATCTTCTATCATCTCTAAACTCCACCAAGGCTTGGCCGAAGCCCACCAAAAATGATCCGAGGCCAGGGCAATATCCATTTTATGCCGAACTAATTCGTACCTGGGATGTTTTTGATCCATCCGATAGACTTCATTTAAAACCAGCTGCGTAAAAGCCCATTGCCATTTATGGATGATATTCTCAGGATCTGACCAAGATAAAAACTGGCTACCATTATCTATATCTTGCTTACTCGAGGCCCACGTTGCTTTAGCTGGGACGATCGTTTTCGTTTCTTTGTAAAATTTATCCAGATCCGAAATTTGGACTAGTTCAAATTCCGGAGTATCGAAAACTTCAAATAACATTTTCTCCAAGCCCGGCCGATGATGGCCGAAAGTTTCTGCATCCATGGCTGTTATTATGTAACTTCCGTTTTTCATATTTTCCTGCATGGCCTCGAGCAAAGTCTGCCGGGATCGCACCACCGCGCTCATGATCAGATTGCTTAGGCGCCGATCGCGGAAAAATACATTGAGTTTCGTCCCAGCAATATTATATATTTTAGTGTAATCCACCTGTCCGACTTCCCCGCCGCAGGAAATTTCATCCAAAATCATCCATTTAAAACCCAAGCGCTCTATAATCGGAGGGAGTTTTTCGTCAAAGGCCATTTCTGGCGCAAAAAAACCTTGCAGTTTTACATCCTTTCCCAAAAAAGATTTTAGTGATTCGTTGTTCAGGGTAATTTGGCGAATTATTTCTTGCTCATTTAAAAAAGGCAAAAGAGCATGATATTTTGCCGAAGATGTAAATTCTATTCGTTGTTCTGCGCTGAGTTTTCTTAAAGTATCAATTAAGTCTTTATGGTCATATTTTTCGAACAGCTCCAAAAGCGCGCCATTGATATTTAAAGTCAAACGCACTTTAGGATTTTTCAGCAAACCTTCTAAAATAGGCCGGTAGCTTTGGTCTACTATAGCCTGTAAAATATCCGGCTGTTGTTCAGCCGGCTGATACATATGCAAAAAATTTGCCCATCTCATACGATATTCTGCCTATTTAATATTGAACTGATTCAGCGCGCGGCGGAAGAGTTCGATATATTCTTTAGCCGACTTTTCCCAGGAAAAATTGGCTTGCATCGCACGCTTCTGGATTCCATGCCACACAGGCGGATACTTATAATTTTCAAACGCCCGAACAAATGTGCCAAAAAATCCATAACGATCATAGTGTTCAAATACAAAACCCGTGCCTGACTGGTTTTGGGGGCTATAATCTTCCACGCTATCCGCCAGTCCGCCTGTTTTACGAACCAAAGGGACGAGCCCGTAGCGCATGGCTTCCATTTGGGTTAGTCCGGAAGGTTCAAATCGTGAAGGAATAATGATCATGTCAGCTCCTGCATAGACCACATGGGGCAAAATTTCATCAAAAGAAAGATGGGTCGCCACCTGCGGATACTTCTTGTCTAATTCTTCAAAAAAAGATAAATATTTGGATTCTCCGGTCCCAACCACCACAAACTGAAAATCAAAATTATTTAACAGCGGCTCGATCATTTCCGTGACTAAATCAATGCCTTTTTGTTCAGTCAAACGCGTCACCATGGCGGCCACGAAAACATCTTTTCGTTCCGGCAAATTAAATTTCTGCTGAAGAATTTTTTTATTTTTAATCCGTTCCTGCAGACTTTTTTCGCTATATTTATATTCCACATATACATTCGCTTCAGGATTATAACGCTCATAACTGATACCATTTAAAATTCCGGATAAATGAGAACGGCGTTCCTGCAAGAGTTTATCTAAAAGTTCGCCATACTCAGGAGTGGTGATTTCACGGGCGTAATTTGGCGACACGGTGCTGATCATGTCGGCAAAACGAATACCGCGACGCATAAAATTGATTTTTAAAAGTCTCGGATCTGTAATTGCCGGAACTCTAGATTGCCCATCATCAAAATCCAGCTCACTGCTGTGGTGATGGTCAAACATGCCCTGAAAATGCAAATTATGAATAATAAATACTCCCGCTATCTGAGAAATTATCGGGTCATCCTTATATGCTGTTTTCATGTAATTTGGAACTAATCCGCCTTGCCAATCATTGGCCACGATTATATCTGGCTGCCAATCTTTGTTTTGTCGGATAAATTCGATTACACCCCGAGACAAAAGCGCCCACCGGGCCGCATCATCATCATAGCCATATACGCTGCCCCGTTTCTCGAAATATTCTTCATTTTCCAGAAAATAAGCGATTGGCTCTTCTGGCGTATCACTAGTATATTTTTTTACATTACAAATAATATCTTCCTGCTCAGTATTCGGAATGTGCAGTCCTTCTACCTGCAAAGTCATGGGGAATTTTTCGGAGTCAATCGTCGGATATCTCGGTAACATCACTCGAGCATCATGCCCGAGTTCTATCAAAGCTTTCGGAAGAGCATATAAAAATTCGCCAAGACCGCCGATTTTTACAAAAGGCGCTGCTTCAGGTCCTACAAATAATATCTTCAATGATCCTTCAGTTTTCTTTGCACTCATAAAAACAATCTTTAAAAAGCCCTATTTATATTATACCAAAAAAACATTAATAAAGCGACCAAATATTTATTTCTAAAATCAAATAAAAAAGCTCTGTCTGAATCAACCTCACGGTTGATCACAGACAGAGCACGGATCTAGTGCGCCACGGCTTCCTGCCGAGGTTCACTGACCGACTTACTGAAATTTCCCTCCTTCCTCATTGATGTGGACGCGGCCTGCCCGACCATGTTCTGACAGACCCGATACCCCTCCTCGCCCCAGAACTCGACGACCGCCTTGATGAACGCGAAGTCGGTCCAGGCTACTTCACCCCTCTCGATGTCTTCCTTCTGCACGGTGCGGAAGTCGACATACTGGAGGTCCCGAAGTGATACATAGCCACCCCAGTTCCGCAAGGTCCGCCGGTGAAACACCTGCAGATCGTCCAGCGCGATCTTCCCGATCTCCTGAAGCAATCGCGCCTTGCACTCGTCTGAGAGTTTTTTGCCCTTGGCCGGCCCGCTTCGAACGCCGTTGAACACGTCCCGGAACATTTGCTGCGGCACGAACTTCCGCAGTTCCTGTTCAGTTACGATGACCCAGCCGTTCGCCACACCCTTGTTCTCAAGCAAGCTATGGGCCGTTTCATCTCCTCGGTTGATGCCCTGGATGAATTTCCCGAGGGTTATGGTCGGATTCGTTGTCCGAACGAACTCACTCACCGTCGCGGAGTCTCGATGAATGGTCGTTGCCGGCTCTGCAGGGATTGCAGTGGCAGCCGGTACCAATCGGGGAATCGAAACGGGTGAACGCTGGACTTGGACTGTGTTCGGATCCAGTTCGATCTCAGGCAACCCCAAGCGTTCATGAACACCAGTGTCGTTGTTCATGAGAACCGTGAGCCCCCATTGACCTTCGGTTACCCGAAACCTGGCCGGCGGCAAGATCTTGTTGGGCAGAGCTTTCTCGCCCAACTTCGCAGTCAACTGCCTCGTACCTGCCGCGACCATTTCTTTCTGGACCCAGGCCGGCCAAGTCTTCGGCACAGTCACGCCCCACAGGACCTGATCTGCTTTTCCTTCGAAGCGAAGGAACTGCAGACCCAAACAGGCTTGAGCCATTTCCTGAGCCGCTGTCTGAACCTCGGCCATGGACGGCAGATGATCCGGAATGCTTCGGCCGCCGTGACCCAGGTACAAATCCCCCGGACCAGCCAAGAGCTGGGCCAGATCCGACAGATCGATCTGCTTTCCTTCGGCCAACATCTTGGCGATGGACGCCAAGCCGCCGCCGATGGAGTAGTTGATCATCTGAAACGATTCCTCGAGCGGGTACGGATTTGACTCGTCGAACACCGTCGCGTTGACGATGTGCAAGACGCGCAAATTCAGCGCGCGCATCTTCTGGATCTGGTCCATGACGAGCCCATGAGTCAGGGCGTCAACTTCGCCTTCGATTGCCGGCTCCGCAAACACGGGAATGACCCATTTCCGGAGAGACAGAGCCCATTCGAGCAACAGCGGGAAGGTGCCCATGCCGGTGCCTTTGCCGCCTGTCACGACAATAAACACCAGATCCCACTGTTGAATCCGTTCCATGAGCTTCGTCTGAAGCGGCATCAAAGCCGACGCCGCCTTCTTCGGGTCATTCGCTGACCCGTGTCCGCCGAGCGGCTGAGGATACCCGATCAAGATCGCATCTTCCCGGGCCACTCCCAGACTCAGAAGCTCCTCGATGGAACGCATGTTCGTTTCGATGAACACGAATTCCGGCGCTCCTTCCGAGTCCGTGAACTGGGAAAGACTGCACGCCTGAAAAGCCTCCGCTCCGATCTTCGTTCCACCCGTTCCCGCACAGAGCACTCCGACCTTAAGACTTCGCATCCGCAACCTCCAATTCTTTCACGTAAAGAAACCGAATGACAAGCCAACCGCGCCGATGGAAAACTTTCTCCATCAGAAACGGTTCTGTAGGGTAATGCTCAGCAACCCAGCAAAGATCCTGATGCACACTCCGTAAATTCTCCTTGCCACAGGGATAGCCGGAGCGCTTCAACCACAACTCAAACCGACCCTGGTGTGCCCAGTACTTGATCTTTTGCTTGATTGCTCGCTTTGCTGGGGGAAGGCTCTGATGATGGTACAGAAAACGATCCTTCACCAGGATCGCAAACTGTTGCATCTTCAGGCGCATGGGCGCGTAGTTTTTCCAACGCCGGAAGCGCCAAATACTGTACGGAATCGCCAATGCCACGATCAAAATCGCAACGAGCACTAGGATCACGTCCCAGTACTCCAAGCACAGATCTTTCCAGGACGTCTCGATCTGTTCATGCGTGAGGGGCGGAGTCGGTAGAACATTGACTTGTGGAATCGTCCGTGAAGACAAATCCAAAGCCTTGGACGCCGTAAGCTGAGGTAGAGGCTTAGCCGTGCTCTTTCGAGACACGGGTTTGAGCACTCCAAACTCACGGCGCAGTTCAGCCGAAAGCAAAACCATTCGAGCCGTCGGCTTGTCTTTGCATCCACTAGGGATGACAATCACAGTCCCGGCTGGAAGGTTCAGTAATTGGACTTCTGTGATGCCGCTTTGCTGCAGCGACTGCCACAGCCAACCTGGATCACATCCGGCTTCTGTAAGCGCATCCCAGGGCTGTTGGCCAGCCTTAAGGGTTACTTGTTCCTGTGCTTGCGCCCCTAAAACCTGGGCCCAAAGCGCCAGAAAAAAAACTAAACACACCTGCCGCAAGCGCATTCATCACCTCTCAAATTCTTTGTTCTAAGTTGGAAAAGGGCCAGATAACGACTTAGTTTAGAAAATCGTTAACAGTAAGTAATATACTATTTGGGCTAAAATGTCAAGCTATTCCCCCTTCGGAACAGCACTTGCTTTTATTGACTAGGGACATAAAAAATTGTATTATTAAGTGTAATTTTACCCTCGCATTGTCGGGGGTAAATTTTTAAAATTCTATGGCCAATGAAAATGTAATATTAAGATTTTCTGAAGTAAGTTTCGAATACGGACATGAAAAACATATCCTGGACGAAGCCAGTTTTAGTTTGCGTGCAGGCAGCCGGATTACGCTCATGGGCCAAAACGGAGCTGGGAAAAGTTCGTTATTTAAAATGATTACCGGCGAACTGAAACCGACGAGCGGCGCAATCTATATGACGCCGAAAGATGTCAGTATTGCAATTGCCCGGCAAGTCATGCCTAAAGAATTTATGGATTTAACTGTGCGAGAATATTTTGCCCGGGCATTTTCCGAGGAAAAATATAACTTAGATAAATTAATCAGCGAAGTTTTTGAAATCGTGAATGTAAAGTTGCCGCTCGATAAAAAAATTGGGGAATTTTCTGGTGGGCAACAAGCGCGTTTACTTCTGGCTCATGCACTGATCCAGAATCCAGATATTCTACTTCTGGACGAGCCAACAAATAATTTAGACCAAGCCGGCATCGAACATCTTACTGGATTTCTGATGATGTATGAAAAAACCTGCATTGTAATTTCCCACGATGCGCATTTTCTCAACGCATTTTCTGATGGCGTTCTATACCTAGATGTCTTTACCCATAAAATCGAACAATATACTGGCAATTATTATGACGTGGTTGAAGAGATCAAAAACCGCATGGAGCGGGAAAATTTACAAAATGCCCGCATGCAAAGCCAGATAAAAGAAAAGCGCAGTCAAGCCGAAGTGTTTGCACATAAAGGAGGTAAGCTTCGCGCTGTGGCCAAACGCATGCGAGAGGCCGCCGAGGAGGCGGAAGAAAATATTCTGAGCGTCCGCCAAGAAGATAAAACCATCAAAACGTTTACAATACCAATGCAGGAATTCGACAAGCATTTTGATGGAAAAATTTTACAGCTATCGACTATTTCAGCTGTAAAAGATCATAAGCTGATACAGAAAGACTTAGAACTGACGGTCAGAAAAAGTACCCACATCCTAATCAGTGGGCCAAATGGCATCGGTAAAACTACCATGCTTGAAAAATTAGCCACAGGTCAGGGGCAAGGAATTACCACTGCCAAAGACCTTCGGATCGGTTATTACAAGCAAGATTTCGGTAACCTGAATTTCGAACAAACAGCCTATGATTGTCTGATGGAAGCAATGCATGAAAAAGATGAACACAAACTTCGTGCTACAGCTGCGGGATTTCTCTTAGATGGCAAACTTTTAGCGCAAAAAATTCAAGCTTTATCTGAAGGACAAAAAGGCTTACTTTCCTTTTGCCGATTGGTTTTATTGCGACCCGGCCTTCTAATTCTGGACGAACCGACTAATCATATCAATTTCCGTCACTTACCAATAATCGCCCACGCTTTGGATCAGTACAGCGGAGCTATGCTGATCGTGTCGCATATTCCCGATTTTGTTTCGCAAATTCGAATCGACGAAACCATAGACTTAAATACTCTTTAAAAAATCCATTGCTGAATCCCGAAACTGACGATATACTAAAGTTATGACAGAAAAAAGAATTGCAGTTCTGATTAATACATCTTCGGGAAATCAAGAAATCAGCAATGTAGTAGATCAAATCCAAAGATCTTTCGAAGCTTTTAATTTGAATCCCAAAATCTTTCTGATCCATTCCGGATCAGATGTAAAAGATACAACTTTAAAAGCTCTCAGTGAAGGATATCCAATTATTGTAGCGGCTGGCGGCGACGGCACGATCGGTACAGTGGCCGCGCAATTAGCAAATACCTCAGTGGTATTAGGTATTTTGCCGCTGGGCACGCTCAATCATTTTGCAAAAGACCTAAATATTCCTCTTGCTATTAAAGAGGCGGTGAATGTGATAGCCGGTGAAAATGTTAGTTTCATAGACGCCGCTTCCGTCAATGACAGAATTTTCATAAATAATTCAAGTCTCGGGATTTATTCTCATATGGTCAAGCATAGAGAAAAGCTCCAAAAACTCGGCACCAATAAATGGCTGGCTTTTCTAAGAAGCTTACTTCGAATTCTTCATCGTTATCCCGTATGGCAAGTGCAGCTTAAAAGCCAGGAAAAAGAACTTTCTATAAAGACGCCTTTTATATTCGTGGGCAACAATGGATATTCTTTAACAGGTTTAGAAATTGGCGCGCGTACTTATCTCAATCAACATTTTTTAAGCATCTTTATCGCCCATCGCCACTCCCGCTTCCGACTGTTACAATTTGCTTGGCATATACTGCGCGGGACTCTTGAACAACAAGAAGACTTTGACGCTTATCAAACCCAGGAACTTGTTATTGACTCACGAAAAAAATTTTTACATATTTCTCTAGACGGCGAAGTTGCTGCATTGGCCACACCTTTGCACTATAAAATAGTGCCTCAGGCTTTAAAAGTAATTGTTCCAAAGTAATATGCGCACTATTGTTCATCTGTCAGATCTTCATTTTGGTCGGATCGAAGAAGAATTAATTCCTTCTTTGCTTCAAATTATTCAGAATAAACGGCCAGATCTAATAATTATTTCTGGTGACTTTACTCAGCGCGCCACTAAACATCAATTTGAACAAGCACAGAATTTTTTATCCCAGCTCCCGGGAAAGATAATTGCCGCGCCCGGTAATCACGATATCCCGCTTTATAATCTTTGGCGAAGATTTACCAATCCTTATAAAAATTACAAGGAATATATATCTGAGGATTTGGAACCCCACTATTTAGATCAAGAGCTGGCTATTAAAGTTATAAATTCCGTTCGAGCCACGAAAAGAATTGAAGGACGGATAAATAGTTATCAGCTCCGCCAAACAAAAGATTTTTTTTCTCAAGTATCTAAAAATATCCTTAAAATAGTAGTTACGCATCATCCATTCAATGTGCCTATTAATTATCCAGGCAAACCTCTGACCCGGGCACACATTGCCTTAAAACAATTTCAGGAAACTGGCGTAGATTTGCTGCTTTCCGGCCATTTACATAATACCCTGGGCCATCTAAAAATTACTGCCAACAAAATTCCCGGTACCACCCCATTAATTATTCGCGCTGGTACGGCTTTTTCCACACGCCTTCGAACTGAACCCAATTCATTTAATATATTGAAGGTCGACCTGCCCAAACTTTCCATTGAACGCTACCAGCGCGATCCAAACCAAATCAGTTTTTTGCTGACACGTACTGAAAATTATTTTAAAGAAGCGGGAGGATTTAAAGCTATCGATTAATTCCCTTTTTGTTGTAACGAGGCTAAATACTGGTCGTTGTAATTTTTAGGAAGGAGGTGGGGAATTATGAGAAAAAGTAATCGCAGCAATAATTCAAACGGGGGCAGCCATGGCCGCAGTCGCCGCAGCGGCCGTTCTCGAAGTTCCAGCCGAATGGGTGGAAATCGAAGAGGGCAAAACCGCTAATGCTCCCGCCGACCTATTAATAAAATCCCGAAAGGGATTTTATTATGTCCATTTCGCTTTCCATTGTTTAGGGTTAATTTTCTGTTCACTTATCCTTGCTAATATTGTTGTGTGATATATTCCATTACCAATAACAATATGAAGCAAGTTTTATACTCTTACGGTATCATCCGCTACTCTGATCTCCGTCCGCGACGACATACCGCTCTTTGGGTGGGACTGGTGAGCCTAGCAATTTTGATGACCTTCTTTTTTCTTTTCCGATTCTTCCATCATCCCAGCGTCACCGAATCCCCAACTGATACATCTAAATTAATTCTGCCAGTACATACTTTAGTCCATTACAATTAATGACAAGTTATGCCCAAAAAGAAGAATATGAATCTGACGGATTTGTTAATCCTGAAATTAAAAGCTTTATATGATACTGAAAATAGATTAACCAAAGCCTTACCGAAACTGGCCAAAGCCTCAACTGACGTAGATCTAAAAGCCGCATTTATTACTCACGCCGCTGAAACTGCCAATCACGTAAAACGTTTAGAGAAAATCTTCCAAACCTTGGATCTGAAACCTCAAAAAACCACTGTAGAAGCCGTGCAAGGATTAGTTGCCGATACAGATTGGTGCATAAAAAATATTTCAGGTCCTGCAGCCTTGGATGCAGCTTTAGTAGGCGCGGCCCAGTATGCCGAGCATTACGAAATCGCCGGCTACGGTACGGCTTTAGAATGGGCCGAGCTTTTAGATTTCGCGGGTATCGCCCAAACTCTAGAAGAAACTTTAGAGGAAGAAAAAGTAACAGATGAAAAACTCAGTGAACTAGCGCATGCCAAGCTGAATGATCGAATAAAAATTTTCAATTAGCATATTTATTAACTATCCCTACTAAATGATCCAAATCAAAAGGTTTACCGATTGAATCATCGGCCCGAATTTTTCTCACGGTTGCTGCTAAATTATTTTGAGCTGAAATAATAATAACCGGAATATGCGCTGTTTCTCGGTTATTTTTTATTAATCGCGTCACATTTTCTCCAGTAACTCCGGGAATCTGCAGATCAAGTAAAATAACATTGGGCATAAGTTCCTTCGCCATTTTTAAAACGCCTTTTCCATCTAGGCAAGTATAGGTTGTAAATCCTTGGTCATCGAGAATAGTTTTAATCAACTCAGAAATAGAAGGATCATCTTCAACTATAAGAATTTTTTTAGATCTATTGGACATTATGATTTTTAATAGGTAAGGTAATAAAAAACTTAGAACCGCGACCGCGTCGACTCACACACCAAATATTGCCTTGATGCCTCAAAATTATTTCCCGTGAAATAAATAATCCTAATCCTAATCCTGGAAAAGCAGTCGGCCCGATTTTATTGCCTTGAAAAAATCTCTCAAAAATCTTTTTTTGATATTGAGGCGAAATACCGATACCAAAGTCTTGGACCATAATTACAGCATTATCATCTACCTTTTTGAGTTTAATCAGGACTCTTTTTTGTCTAGGTGAATATTTAATCGCGTTCATTATTATATTGATCAACACCTGACTGAGCCGATCATAATCGGCTAAAACTAAACCTGGAACTTTTCCGGATAATACCAATTTATGTTGGTCTGTAGTAAATTGTAAATCCTCAGTGATATCTTTAACTAATTCATTTAGATCGATTTTAGTTTTATTAAAAGTCATTTTGCCTGAATCTATCTTCGAAACTTCTAATAAATCCCTTACTAGTCGCGAAAGTCGATCGATCTGAGAATTAATTTTTGCGAGAAAATATTGATTATTTTTATCTGTACCAATTAAACGATGCTGCAAAAGTTGGGTAAAACCCTTTACGGTCGTTAGAGGCGTACGCAACTCGTGACTAACTATGCCCATAAACTCATCTTTTTGGTTTAACAATTTCTGGATAGTTAGCACTTGGGCTGCTGTATTACCTAACGCCACGGCTAAAGTTTGATCTTCAGCTGAAAAAGAATAAGGTTTTCTGTAACCAAATACCATATTTCCATAAGTATTTTGCTTATGAAAAATGGGAATGACAGCCACAGAGGAAGCATGACTTTTC
>DATJFX010000022.1:0-4347 GCA_035495465.1 Candidatus Methylomirabilota bacterium | reverse complement strand
ATCGTCACTGATTTCCCGGACGTCTTTTCCAAACAGTCTTGCAGTTATCATGACTCCCCCTTATAGGAACGATGGATCTTGTGTACGCCGTTATAATCAATAATTAAATACAACGGCCTAAACGAGACACATCAAACACATAAGTATACTCTTTTTTAGTACTTTTGTCAATCCTGCCTTGAAACTATTAAGCAAAACTGCTATATTTATTGGGCTTTGGGGAGTAGCCAAGCGGTAAGGCAGGGGCCTTTGAAGCCCCCATGCGAAGGTCCGAATCCTTCCTCCCCAGCCAATAAAGAATTAGATGAGGAACTAAATAAGGATTCGGACGGGTCGAAGCGAGGCAAGTCTTAAGACGCAGTCGAGCGTCGACAGATGCGTGAGCATCTGGCGCGACCCTGTAGGAGCCGCTTAAGCGGCGTGAACGAATCCTTCCTCCCCAGCCAAAAAATTTGTTCGGACAAAGTCCGAACAAAGTTCTGGCTCGTCAGCCAATAAAGAATTAGATATGGAACCAATCTTTTTTAATGAGTTTAATAGTCCTACCTATGGCCCGTTAGATTTTGAAAAAGTATTGGTTAAACTTCTGGATTACATGGGCACGGAGCCCGGGCTTGAGTACGAACTGATTATCGGCACGGATTCCATGCCGCAAGCGGATGCGCAAGCTGAGTTTGTATCCGCAATCGTCGTGCATCGGAAAAACCGCGGTGGGATTTATTTCTGGTCCAAGCGGCACTTAACGCATTTACATACTTTACGAGAGCGAATTTTCCAAGAAGCTTTATTTTCTTTAAGGCTGGCGGAACAATTAATTCAAAAGTTAAAGGTTTTAAATGTCTCAGATTTTAATCTGACCATCCATGTAGATGTCGGACCGAATGGCGAGACGAAAAAGATGGTGCACGAAGTCGTGGGCATGATCAAAGGAAGCGGTTTTGCAGTAAAGACAAAACCTGATTCATACGGTGCTTCTTCAGTGGCTGACCGTCACACCTAAAAGATTAATAAAAAAGTAAAAACAAAACTACGCGTGGGCGTAGTTTTTTGTAACTATTGATAGCGTTTATCGATTAATTATTATCGGAGATCAAGCATATGGGAATACTTTTATGGATGATAATTGGAGCGGAGGTGGGATATATATTTACTACTTATGGTGATTCGAGTGATCGCCTCAGCGGAAATATTTTTCAGGGCGTTGAAATAGCTTTGTTATTTGGCTGGTCCTTAGCCATCTTTGGGTGGGCGAGGGGATCGATAATTTTCGGCCTTTCTATTTATAATTTCCTTTTTATCCTTTTAGGCACCAGTTTCGTGTTTTTATTCATTCACCGCGAGCAAACCGAGAAGCTATTAATCCAAATAAATAAGCGCCTAGGGTTTTCTACGCGCTTACTTGAAACCGGTCCAGGCTTAAATATTAGGAAAGGCCTAAGATCGCTTTTACTTTCTGTTCAATTACCGCTTTGGGTGCGGCGCCTACGATTTCACCGATAATTTTTCCGTTTTTGAATATTTTAAGAGAGGGAATGCTCATGATTTGATAAGCTTGGGTCGTTTTTTGGTTTTCATCAACGTTCATTTTCCCTACTTTCAAATGTTCTTTCAGTTCTTCTGCCAAAGCTGTTACCACTGGAGAAACTTGTTTACACGGCCCACACCATACGGCCCAAAAATCTACTAAGAAAGGTTTGTCAGATTTCAGGACTTCTTGTTCGAAATTGGCATCTGTGATTGTAAATTCCATATTTTGTTATTAATTATGTTATCATTATAGAAGATTTCTTTAAACTTCACAAGAAAACAATTGTTTCATAAAATTCTCTACACAATTTTTGGATTCGGACTTGCCGTTTTATTTTTTCCCCATGTGGCCCGCGACGTAAAACAGCCGCAGCCGCAGGTTTCGGGAATCTCCATAACTTCCTCGGCCGCTCCGAGTCTTTCCGCTCCTGAAGTTACAACTACTTTGGCCGCTCCTATACTTACCGCAAAATCCGCGCTTGCTATTGATTTGGATTCAGGATCAATTTTGTACTCGAAAAAACTCAATGAGAGATTGCCCATTGCGAGTGTAACGAAGCTTATGACGGCTTTGGTGGTTTTGGATCAGGTCGATCTGAAAAGCATTTTAACTGTGCCTGAAAACGACCAGACAGTAGTTGGCACAAGTATCGGTTTGATTGCCGGGGAGCAAATCAGTGTGGAAAATTTACTGAAAGCCATGCTGATTCCTTCCAGCAACGATGCAGCCTTACTCTTAGCGACATTTACAGCCGGCAGCGAAGAAAGATTTGCCCAGCTTATGAATAATAAAGCCACCCAGCTTGGCTTAACTAACACGCATTTTACAAACCCGGTAGGCTGGGATATAGATGATAATTTTTCTGATGCGTTGGATTTAGTAAAGGTGTCCAAGGAGTTTTTAAAACATCCGGAATTAGCGCAGATCGTTTCAACCAAACAGACCACCATAACTTCCACGGACGGAAAGGTTATACATACGCTTACAACCACAAATAAATTATTACTGGATAATCCAGAAGTGATTGGTCTGAAAACCGGATTTACTGCCAAGGCTTTGGGTAATCTTATAACCCTTGTAAATCATGATGGTCATAAAATTTTAACTATCGTCTTAGGAAGTGATAATCGAGAGGATGATTCTCAAAAACTTTTGGATTGGTTATTTGCCGTATATAAATGGTAGCTTAGAATTTGGTTTTTTCGTGGGTTTATGGTATAATTTGTAAGGTAATGAGTTAAAAAACTTACAAGAAACCTAGATAAAATGACTACTGTGGCTGCGCTTTTAAAAATTGCCAGTTTGGCTTCTATATCTTTTGTAGTTGCCATGGCATTAACCCCTCTTTATACCAATTTTGTTTACCGTCAAAAATTAGGTAAACAAATCCGCTCTGACGGCACGACACCGGTTTATTCCAAGCTTCATAAAAATAAAAAAGGTACTCCGACCATGGGTGGCCTATTGGTTTGGGCAACCACGGTACTTTTAGCGATTATTTTTTGGTTTTGCGATCGGGTCGCGCATCTGGATTTTTTTCATCATTTAAATTTTCTTACGCGCCAACAAACCCTTCTACCGTTAGGCGCTTTATTTGCCACGGCCCTGCTGGGACTTTTAGATGATTATTTGGGAGTGAGAGGGATAGGAGGAGGCAAGGGCGGTGGTCTGCGGATGCGTTACCGATTTTGGTTTTATACTTTGGTGGCAGTGGTCGGGGCGTATTGGTTTTACTATAAATTGCAATTTGATATTTTGCATATTCCTGGGGTAGGAAATTTTTCTATTGGACTATGGTATATCCCGCTATTTATTTTCGTGGTGATCGCCACCAGCTTCTCGGTCAATCAAACCGACGGCTTGGATGGACTGGCGGGCGGGGTGTTAGCCATGGCGTTTCTTTCTTATGGATTAATTGCTTTTTTACAGGGACGTTTCGAACTTGCTTCACTTACCGCAGTGTTAGGCGGTGCGCTTCTGGCTTTTCTTTGGTTTAATATTTATCCGGCCAGATTTTTTATGGGCGATACGGGCTCCATGGCTTTAGGTACGGTTTTGGCTGTAATTGCTTTTTTGACTAATTCTGTCGCGGTGTTGCCGATCATTGGAATCGTATTGGTGTTAGAATCCGGTTCCACTCTAATCCAGTGGATTTCCAGAAAATTTTTCAATAAAAAACTTTTTCTTTCCAGCCCGATTCACCATCATTTTGAGGCCTTGGGCTGGCCAGAAACGAAAGTTACTATGCGGTTCTGGGTGATTTCGGGCGTAGGGGCAATTATTGGGGTAGCTGTAAATTTAATCGGGAGGTAATTTATGTATGATATTTTGATAAAAAACGGGCAAGTCATAGACGGCAGCGGCACGCCGGGAAAAAATTTAGATTTGGCCATCAAAGACGGCCGCGTAGTTCAGATCGCAAAAAATATTTCCAGCAAGGCTGTGCAGACTATCGAGGCTAACGGACGTTTCGTGTCTCCAGGATTTATCGATATCCAAAACCACTCTGATTCGTACTGGACTTTATTTGACCAGCCAGAACAAGCCAGCTTATTAGCCCAGGGGATTACCAGTATTGTTATTGGTAATTGTGGCGCGTCTTTAGCTCCTTTGCTTTCGAAAAATTCAATAAAAAGCATCCAAAAATGGCACAGCCTCGAAGGGGTAAATATTAATTGGGCTTCAGTTGAGGAGTTTTTACAAATGCTGACCCAAATACCTTTAGGCGTAAATGTCGCGACTTTGGTCGGCCATGCAACTCTAAGACGCGGATTGGTGGGAGATGAAATTCGACAGCTCACTGCGGAAGAATTGAAAAT
>DATJFX010000021.1:0-4113 GCA_035495465.1 Candidatus Methylomirabilota bacterium | reverse complement strand
TAACTTTTAAGTTCTTATCAGCCTGGGTCATACGGTTTAGAAACAGGCGATACGAGCGCACCAACTCCAGATCTACATCCTCTGGGTCATCCACGTCTTGTTTGGCACAAAAATCCACAAACCGTTTGAGGTAGTGGTCATAATTTCGCAGTGTCATCTTCGACCGATTCCGTTCAATTTCTAGATATTCTAAGAATTGGATATAGTATCGTCCGAGTTCTGATTTTGAGTTGTTTTTTTTGGTTTCTGACATATCTTCGTCGCAAAAAGTAGACTTTTAAGCATTGTACGACGTAAGTATAACATATATTGCCAAAAACTTGAGAAATGTGCTATAATTTGCTTAATTAATCCACGGATGACAGTTCCTAGTCATTACGTGCAGTCTGGTCATTCGACCTGACGAGAAAGGTAATAGATGTTAACCCCCAAGGAAAAAGAAGGACTTATCAAAAAGTTCCAACAGCACAAAGACGATACTGGATCGCCTGAAGTGCAGATCGCAATTCTTTCTATGGAAATTGAAAAGGTTTCCGACCACTTGAAAGAACACAAGAAAGATAATCACTCCAGACGCGGGCTTCTAAAGATGGTTGGTAACCGCCGCCGCTTGCTCCGCTATCTCAAGGGCGAAGACGAGAAGCGCTGGGAAAAGTTGGTAGACAAGTTAAAGCTAAACGTTTAAACAACCCGTCATTCTGAGGCGAAGCTGAAGAATCTATTAACAGATCCTTCGCTTCGCTCAGGATGACAATAAATAATTAATTCGCATACGCTAGACACAGAGGTGTTATTTGCTGCCAAGATTTGGCATTAAGTATTACTTCTGAATCAACTAGTCGACTGCGAAACAAAAGGATAATTAGATGAAAGCAGGTAAAGTAGCATCAGATCTAGCTGGTAAACCATTTTCCATGGAAACCGGCGAATTGGCTATGCAAGCCAATGGTTCCGTGTTGGCCAAACTCGGCGACACAGTTGTACTAGTTACAGCCACCATGAGTAAAACCGTGCGTGAAGGTATGGATTATTTTCCGCTCCTTGTGGATTATGAGGAAAGGTTGTACGCGGCTGGAAAAATTAAAGGATCGAGATTTATAAAACGCGAAGGCCGAGCAACTGATGAGGCGATTTTATCTGGCAGATTGATTGACCGATCGTTGCGCCCTCTGTTTCCAGATGGCATGCGCAATGATGTCCAGGTGGTTGCAACTATTCTTTCTGTAGACGAAATCAATGATCCAGATATCGTAGCTATCAATGCCGCATCCGCCGCTCTCACAGGTTCTGACATTCCATTTGAAGGGCCGATCGCCGCAGTTCGGGTGGGACGTTTTGAGGGTGAATTTATTATCAATCCAAATTACCAACAGCGGGAACAAGGGGATCTGGACTTAGTAGTTTCTGGAACAGATCAGCACATCATGATGGTAGAAGCTGGCGCAAAACAAATCACTGAGGCTGATATGGTCGCAGCGATTAAATTTGCCCAAAAATATCTAACTCAACTTATAAATCTTCAGAAAGAACTGATCCAGAAAATTCAGGCTCCGAAAACTGAAGTAGTGTATGTTTTGCCGGACAAAGAAGTTTATGCAGAAGTAGAAAAGAGCATGGGGGATCTGGAAAAAGCTTTGATCGGTAAATTCGATAAAGAAACCAGGGAAGCTCAAGTCGAGGCTGTGAAAAAAGCCGTAGTCGCAGCTGTTGCGGAAAAATATAAAGATAACACTGAGATCAATGGCGAAAAGCATGCCAAGCTTAGTTTCGATAAACTTTTGAAAAAAGTTATCCGAAAAAATATTTTAGAATCTGATCGCCGAGTGGATCTCCGACCTCTTAATGAAACCCGACCAGTGTCTTGTAAAGTTGGCGTTTTACCTAGAACTCACGGCAGCGCATTATTTAACCGCGGAGAAACTCAGATTTTAACTACTGTCACTTTAGGTTCTGCAGGAGATGCGCAGATTTTAGATGGTATGGAAGATTTTGGAGTGGATGGTACGACCAAGCGATATATTCATCATTATAATTTCCCAGGATACTCTGTCGGAGAAGTGGCCCCGATCCGCGGCCCTGGCCGACGGGAAATTGGTCACGGCGCACTGGCAGAACGTGCAGTAGAAGTGGTTATCCCTGCGAAAGAATCTTTCCCATATACCTTACGACTTGTCTCTGAAGCTTTGGGGAGCAATGGTTCTACTTCCATGGGTTCCACCTGCGGTTCGACCTTAGCTTTAATGGATGCCGGAGTGCCCATCACAGATATGATTGGCGGCGTGGCCATGGGACTGATCATGGATCCTGCTACTGGCAAATACAAAGTCTTAACGGACATTCAGGGAATCGAAGATGGTAATGGCGATATGGATTTTAAAGTTACAGGTTCTGAAAAAGGTATTACCGCCCTTCAGATGGATAATAAAACTAAAGGCTTAACTGTAGAAATTTTAGACAAAGCCTTAACTCAAGCCAAAGATGGCCGCATGCATATCTTAAGTGTGATGAAATCTGTAATTTCTGCGCCTCGCGCAGAAATGTCGCCACTGGCTCCTCGAATCGAAACCATGCAGATCAATCCTGAAAAGATTCGCGATGTCATCGGTACGGGCGGAAAAGTTATCAATAAAATCATTGCTGACACTGGTGTAAAAATCGACATTGAAGATTCTGGACTTGTCATGGTCGCTTCGAACAATGCTGAAGGCATGAAAAAAGCTTTGGAAATAATCCATAACTTAACACGGGATATAAAAGTTGGGGAAGTCTTTAAAGGCAAAGTAAACCGCATCATGGACTTCGGTGCATTTGTTGAGTTGGCCGGCGGTAAAGACGGCTTGTGTCACATTTCCGAATTATCTTGGAGTCGCGTTGGCAAGGTTGAAGACGTAGTCCACGTCGGTGATGAACTGGAAGTAAAGGTAATCGAAATCGACCACATGGGTCGGGTAAATGTATCGCATAAAGTCATGTTGCCTCGTCCTGAAGGCGGGACAATCGATGAGAGGCCATACGACCGGTCGCACGATAGAGGACCGAAAAGAGATTTTAGACCAAGACATTAGATAACTAATTAAAGCGGCTCAAATTGGAGCCGCTTTTTTGCTTGCGTTTAGTATTGAAAAATGGCATGATTAACAATATATTATGGCTTTAAGTTGGAACGAAATAAAATCCAGAGCGATTGAATTTTCCAAAGAGTGGGAAAATGAAACTCGAGAAGATGCTGAAGCTAAAAGCTTTTGGGATGCTTTTTTCAATATTTTTGGAATGAGCAGAAAGCGATTAGCATCTTTTGAAGAGCCAGTAAAATTACTAGAAAAGAAAACAGGATACATAGATTTATTTTGGAAAGGTAACCTAATCGTGGAGCATAAATCCGCGGGTAAGGATCTCGATGCTGCTTATACCCAAGCAACGGATTATTTTGAAGGTATTAAAGAACGAGATTTACCTAATTATATTTTGGTTTCAGACTTTCAACGCTTTCGACTTTACGATTTGGAAACAAAAACTCAGACAGAATTTAATCTTAACGATTTAGTCAAACATGTAAGATTGTTTGGTTTTATCGCAGGCTACAGTAAGCAAGAATACAAACCAGAAGATCCTGTAAACATTAAAGCTGCAGAAAAATTAGGTGCACTTTATGATTCGATTGCAGAATCGGGTTATGGTGGCCATAGTTTGAAAATGTTTTTAGTCCGTATTTTATTTTGTCTTTTTGCTGATGACACAACTATTTTTAATGCAGGAACATTTAGACACTATATCGAAAATAAAACCAATATAGATGGAACTGATCTTGGTGGATATTTAACTATTTTATTTCAGACACTTAATACACCAGTGGAAAAGAGACAAAAAACACTCGATGAAGATTTATTTGCTTTCCAATATGTAAATGGTGGTCTATTTGCCGAAAATCTTCCTCTTCCTTCGTTTAATAGAGATATGAGAGAAAAACTAATTGATGCTTGCGCGTTTGATTGGAGTAAAATTAGTCCTGCAATATTTGGCTCCATGTTTCAATCAGTCATGGATAAATCTGCCCGTAGACATCTGGGAGCGCACTATACGTCAGAAACGAACATCTTGAAATTGATTAAACCT
>DATJFX010000020.1:0-5766 GCA_035495465.1 Candidatus Methylomirabilota bacterium | reverse complement strand
GAGAAGACCGCCGGTTCAAATCCGGTCGGACCCGCCAGAAAGTGCCGCACAATTTGTGCGGCTTTTTCTATGGATTTAATTCTCAAATAAAAAAGACCTAGGGGTTAAGTCCCAGGTCAAACGTCAGAACCTGCTGAGCATCATGGGCACGCCGATGCCAGTCACTCCTAAAAAGGAGATGATGTTGGTGTAGGCAATCCAGGCATGATAAGGGCTACGGCTACCGGTCCATCGAAACAGGGCGATCAAGGTGATCAAGTAGACGCTGGCGAAAAACAAATGAGTCCAGAAAACTGCGTCGTGCGCTGACCGCCCTTTGATCAAAAGTCCCACTTCGATCGCCAGCACCAGAAAGGCAGTTCCCCACGCGAGGGTCTGAGCATACCTTTTGTGGATGCTGATCGCCCCTGGATCATGATTCGTGGCGATATTGATGCGGCCCGTGACCACCATGCGGTACATCACAAACAAGATGCAGAGATCGAGCAGTAAAACTACCGCGGTAATCACGTACATCGCAATCCTCCGATTTCGTGTTAAATTTTTGCTTCCTGCATATAATATCATACTTCCAGATATTTCCTTAGTGTTTTCTCATCATAAATTCTACCCATGACTATCTGGACCGTTACATCCTGGATTTTTTGGCCTAATTCGCGGCCTGGCATAAGGTGCGAATATTTCATAACTACATCCCCTTGCGCGAGGTTTTCTATTAAAGATTTTTTTGAGTTGATTTGTTTTAGTACTTCGCGCCCCAATATCACTGATTTGCTATTGCCAGGGATTTTTTGATCATTTTCAGTTATACGAAGATTGCCAGCGGAATCAGCGGCCCAAACATCTAATAGTTTTGGGAAATCTTCATGCATAGCGTACTTTATGCGCTTTTGTTCGCTCATGCTGAAAAAATCTGGTCTTCGATCATGTTCTTTTATTAAAAAATCCGTTAAAGATTTACTTTTTTTGCTAAATCGATATTTTTTCGCAAACTCAGCAAAAAATTTTCGTGACACATCCCAATGGCCGTGAAATGTATTTACCCATTCGTTATTTTTATAAACTTTCTTAGCTTCTCGGATTTTTCCCAGATCGTGGAACATCCCGGCATATAATAAATCTATGTCAGGAGGCAAAGATTGCAATACCAAAAGAGTATGCTCGAAAACACTGCCTTCCAAATGATAACGTTTTGACTTGTGAAATACTTTCTTCAGCTCCCCTATCTCCGGCAAAATAAATCTAAGCAAACCTATTTGGTCTAAAAGTTTAATTCCTTCTGCTCGATTGTCTGATAACAAAATCTTATCCAGCTCAGCTTTAATCCGTTCTCCAGAAATTCCCTGGATATATTTGGCCCGAGTTTTAATCGCGGCAAAACTATTTTTCTCGAGTTTAAAGCCGAGCTGAGTAGCGAGTCGGACACCGCGCAACATGCGTAAGGCATCTTCATCTATACGCTTTTTTGGATTTCCCACAAAGCGCAATAACTTCGCTTTCAAATCTTTAAGTCCATTTGTTGGGTCAGAAAGTTTTTTTTTAATAGGATCAAAATACAAGGCATTGATGGTGAAATCCCGGCGCTTTGCATCTTCTATATAACCTTTTATAAATTGTACTTGGTCTGGGTGGCGATTATCGCTGTACCGTCCTTCTGCGCGAAAAGTCGTAATCTCAATTTTCTGATTATCTAAAATTGCGAGAATTGATCCAAATTTTTTCCCTACTGGCTTATTATTTACTTTAGCCTGATCTAAAACTTTTTCTACCTCTTCTGGTGTCGCATCTGTGGCAATATCCAGATTATCTGACTCTCGATTTAATAAAATATTGCGTACAACTCCCCCAACCCAAAAAGCTTGAAAACCCGACGCTTTCAAAATTTTAACTACACTAATACCTGCCTGTTCTAATTTAGTCTTATCAGACCAATTTATTTTCTGCATAAATAAATCATAACAAAAAATCGCCTATTAGGCGATTTTAAAACTATGATTGTATGTGTTGATGAGTTTTCGTTCGATGCTTGTGAGCGACTTTGATCCGAGCGACATGACGGCCAAAAGCAGCTGCTGCCTCAGCAACGGCTTTAGGCTCGCTAGCCTGGGTCATTAATTGCTTGGCTGCGTCTCGGGCTGCTTCGGCTTCCTTGAGATCTATTTCATGCCCAGCTTCTGCGGTGTCTGCTAGGATTACTAATTCACTGTCTTTCTTTACTTCTAACACGCCACCGCTGATAGCGAAAAATTCTTGCTTACCGGCATGCTTATATGACGCTTCGCCTGCGGCTAAATTCGCCACTAGCGGAATATGATGCGGCAAAACCGTAATTTCACCCATTTGAGTGGGTAAAGTCACGGAATCAGCCTCAGTTTCCAGCAATATTTTTTCTGGTGTGACAATCTTAAACTTCATCAATTGAACCTTTCATGTAAAATGCTTCTTCGGATTTGTCATCATGCTTGCCTTCCAAAATTTCCTTAAAAGACCGGATAGTGTCTTTAATCGGTACATATTTCCCAGGTCGGCCAGTAAAGACTTCAGCTACAGCAAAAGGCTGAGACAGGAATCGTTGAATTTTTCGAGCGCGCTGTACTGTAGTTTTATCTTCAGCAGACAATTCTTCCATGCCGAGGATGGCGATAATATCCTGAAGATCTTTATACTTTTGTAAGACGCGTTGAACGCCTCGGGCTACATCATAATGATCCTTACCTACGATATGTGGATCTAAAACCGTGGAAGTAGAATCCAAAGGATCTACAGCTGGATAAATTCCCAGTTCTGACAAAGCACGGGATAACACAACAGTTGAGTCCAAATGACCGAAAGTTGTGGCAGGGGCAGGATCAGTCACGTCATCAGCTGGCACGTACACGGCTTGAACTGAAGTAATAGATCCTTCGGTAGTGGAAGTAATGCGTTCCTGCAAAGCTCCCATGTCAGTAGCGAGTGTTGGCTGATAACCTACAGCGGATGGAATGCGGCCAAGAAGGGTTGAAACTTCCGAGCCTGCTTGAGTGAAACGGAAAATGTTGTCGATAAATAACAAAACATCTTGTTTTTGTTCGTCACGGAAATATTCAGCCATAGTCACACCTGTTAAACCGACGCGAGCGCGAATTCCTGGCGGTTCATTCATCTGACCAAATACTAGAGTCGTTTTATCTAAAACCCCGGATTCATGCATTTCTTTATAAAGATCATTGCCTTCGCGGGATCGTTCCCCGACTCCTGCAAATACAGACAAACCACCGTGGGCTTTAGCAATGTTATTGATAAGCTCTTGGATGATAACGGTTTTACCAACTCCGGCGCCGCCGAACAGTCCGACTTTACCACCCTTAACGATTGGGGCTATAAGGTCGATAACTTTAATTCCAGTTTCCAGAAGTTCTGCTTTTACGGATTGCTTGGCAAATTCCGGCGCTGGGCGGTGGATTGGATAAGTTTTTTCAGTCTTAACTTCTGGCATATCATCAATCGGATGGCCGAGTGCGTTAAACATCCGACCTAGAGTTGCTTTGCCGACAGGAACTGAGATGGGGGCTCCGGTGTCAGTGACATCTTCGTTTCTTTCCAAACCATCAGTCGCACCCATGGCAATAGTCCGGACTTGGTTGCCGCCTAAATGCTGAGCCACTTCGAGTATGAGGGACTTTCCTTGATTTGAGACTTCGAGAGCATTGCGAAGAGCTGGCAGATTTTTTTCAAACTGCACATCCACGACCGCTCCGATAACTTGTGTAACTTTTCCTTTGTTCATATGCGTTAATTATTTATCCTTCCATTGCAAGCTTTGCGGCAGAGATTTCTGAAAGCTCTCTGGTGATGCCGGCTTGTCTGGCTTGGTTATAGCTTAATGATAATTCGTCGATTAGATCTCCAGCGGCTTCATTTGCGTTCTTCATGGCCACCATGCGAGCTGAATGTTCCGAGGCGGCAGTTTCTACCAGGGCTTGAAAAATTACAAATTCTACTGCTCTGGTTACCAAATTTTCTAACACTACTTGCGGACTCGGTTCGAATAAAAATTCTTGTTGAGGTTTCGCATCCGCTTCAGTTGAGAATGGTAGCACCTGGACGATATTCGGCTTCTGGACCAGGGTTGATATAAACTGCGGATAGACTATAAAAACTTTTTCGTAAGTGCCTTTTATAAATTCTTCCATAGCGATCTCTGCGATGGGTCTTGAGTCTGCTGTGGTTATACTTTTATCCTTCCCCGGAAAAACTGCGATAACATTCCGCCCCAGGCGTTTCAGAGCATCCGTACCTTTACGCCCCACTGTCACAAGATCAAATCTTTCGCGTCCCCACTCGCGCAAAAGTCCAATTGTTTGATTAACAGTGTTTGAATTTAGAGAACCCGCTAAGCCTTTATCTGAAGTTACGACAATTGCTAAAATTTTAGTCGACTTCGTTTTGTCCGAGATAACTTGTCGAAGAAGCGGATGATTAGACTGTCCAGTTTTACCCGCGACATTTCGCAAAAGTTCCGCAGACAAAGTCGCATAAGGCCTAGAAGCTGTAGCTGCGGCTTGAGCTCTGCGCATTTTCGCAGCAGAAACCAATTCCATCGCTTTCGTAATCTTTTTAATGGATTGCGTGGATTTGATTCTGCGTCTAATTTCTTTACTATTGGAGGCCATTAGTTCCCATAACCTTTCTTAAACTCTTCGATTGCGGACTTTAATTCCTTCTCGATATCTTCTGTGATTTCTTTTTTCTCGCCCAAATTTTTCATCAAATCTTTCTTCTGAATGTCCAAGAATTTATGGAATTGTTCTTCGAAATCTCGAACCTTAGCAACTTCCACATCATCTATATATCCATTCGTCACGGCATATAAAATTGCAGTTTGGTGTTCTACAGACAGAGGCGCGTATTGATCTTGCTTTAAAATTTCAGTGATGCGCTGACCGCGTTCCAGACGAGCGCGGGTTTGCGGATCCAGGTCAGACGCAAATTGGGCAAATGCAGCAAGTTCTCGGTATTGTGCGTGGTCAAGTCTGAGTTTACCAGCAACTTTTTTTATAGCTTTAGTCTGAGCCGATGATCCGACACGGGAAACTGAGATACCTACGTTTAAAGCAGGTCGGATGCCTTGGTAGAACAGATCAGTTTCTAGGAAAATCTGTCCGTCTGTAATAGAAATCACGTTTGTCGGAATGTAAGCTGATACGTCGCCAGCTTGGGTTTCAATAATTGGGAGAGCCGTCAGAGATCCCATACCGTTTTTATCAGACAGCTTAGCTGCGCGCTCCAAAAGGCGGGAGTGCAGATAAAATACGTCACCTGGATACGCTTCACGGCCTGGCGGTCGGCGGAGTAAAAGCGAAATTTCACGATACGCCACTGCGTGCTTGGACAAATCATCATAAACGATCAAGGCATGCTTTTTATTATCCATAAAATATTCGCCCATAGCGCATCCAGCGAACGGCGCGATATAAGTTAACGCAGCTGGATCTGAAGCGCCCGCTACTACTATAATAGTGTGCTTGAGGGCGTCATGCTTTTGAAGTTCTCCGACAATGCGGGCGATTTTGGATTCTTTCTGGCCAATTGCCACATAAATACAAATTACATCTTTGCCTTTTTGGTTGATAATGGTATCAATTGCGATAGCAGTTTTTCCAGTTTGGCGGTCGCCAATGATAAGTTCCCGCTGACCGCGGCCAATCGGAATCATGGCATCAATGGCTTTAATCCCGGTTTGTAATGGTTCATGCACGCCTTTGCGTTCCATAACGCCTGGCGCAA
>DATJFX010000019.1:0-4000 GCA_035495465.1 Candidatus Methylomirabilota bacterium | reverse complement strand
TGATGCTAGCGGTCCTAAACATTTGAACATGAAGCTAACTCGCTCGAAGTTGGAAGATCTGGTCAAGCCGATTGTGGCCCGCATGAAGCATCCAGTAGAACAGGCTCTGACAGATGCGAAGTTAACTCCAAATGATATTGCTAAAATTATTTTAGTCGGCGGTCCGACCCGCATGCCTGTAGTGTCTAAATTTGTAGAAGATTATATCGGCAAGCAAGTAGAACGCGGAATTGATCCGATGGAAGCTGTAGCAAAAGGTGCTGCGGTCCAAGCCGGAGTGCTCTCTGGTGATGTCCAGGGCAAAGAAATTTTATTGCTTGATGTTACTCCGTTAACCCTAGGACTAGAAACTTTGGGGGGAGTGGCTACGTCTTTGATTGACCGCAATACTACAATCCCAACTTCTAAGTCGCAAGTCTTCTCAACTGCTGCGGATAATCAAACTTCAGTGGAGATCAATGTAGTGCAGGGCGAACGGCCAATGGTAGCTGATAATAAGTCTTTGGGTAGATTTCATTTGGATGGTTTGCCACCAGCACCACGCGGTGTGCCGCAAGTAGAAGTGACTTTTGACATCGATGCCAATGGTATCTTAAAAGTCACAGCTAAAGATAAAGCTTCTGGTAAATCTCAGAACATCACGATCACTGGTTCTAGCAATTTGTCTAAAGACGAAGTAGAACGCATGAAAAAAGAGGCAGAAATGCACGCGGAAGAGGATAAAAAGAATAAGGAAGTAGTTGATACCAGAAATCAAGCTGATACTTTAATCTCAGTTTCTGAACGAACCCTAAAAGAAGCCGGAGAAAAAGTCAGTGAGGATGATAAAAAGGATGTCCAAGCAAAAATTGATGCACTCAAAGCTGTAAAAGATAAACCAGAAATCGACCCGATCAAAAAAACTATGGATGAACTGTCAGCAGCTATCCAAAAAGTCGGGGCGGCTATGTATAAAGAACAACCAGGCGCAAGCGGCGCTCAAGCCGGCACAGAAGCTCCTAAAACGGAACAGGGACCAGTTGATGCCGAATACAAAGACGTAAGTAAGGATGAAGAAGCTAAATAATTTATTGTCATTCTGAGGCGAAGCCGAAGAATCTATCGACAGATCCTTCGCTTCGCTCAGGATGACTAAAAGAGGCAAGCATATGGAAACTCCAGCCAACCAGCAGAAAAATGTGAATATAAAAGTGGAAGATGCAATATTAAAAGGCGCATATTCCAATCTCATGGTGTCTTCTCACACTAAGGAAGAGTTTGTGTTAGACTTTATGAGTGTGTTTGGGCCGCAGGGTATCCAGGTTGCAAAAATTATCACAAATCCGGGCCACTTCAAGCGCATGGTGGCTGCCCTGACTGATAATTTGAAAAAGTACGAAAGCCAATTTGGCAAAATCGAAACTCAAGCACCCACCGATAAATCTAACGCTTCGGAATCATCTAAATTTGGTTTTTAAAATAATCAAATGGAACAAAATAAAATTTTACCAGACGGTCTGGCTGCACCTGATGATCACAACCAAACGAAATGGATAAAGGCGATGGGCCTGAGTTTGCTCAGCATTATCGGGTTTGCTCTGACTTGGCAGTTTTTTGCAGTCGGGTTGACCAGTCATCACACATTGATTTTCTGGCTTTATCCGGTGTTAAGCGCCGCAGTGGGCGTTTCTTTCTTAGCCTTGGTTTCGGTGGTGGATGTAAATAAATATTTATTCTGGGGGGTAAATTTAGCTATTTTAGTTATTTATCTTTGGCTTTTGCCCAAAGAGAATGCGGTATATCTGGGCGGCTTATTCTTTTTTGGCTTAGCATTTTTATTTGAACGCCATATTCGTTCTGATGAGCATGCACGCGCGAATTTTTCTATTCGGCGGATTGTCAGCGGCAGCATTAATCTTATGGTGTACGCATTATTGATTGTGTTAGGATTTAATATCTACGCAGGACTTAAAACCAGTTTTGAGAAAAATCCTGATGCAGTTTATGAGCAGATCGGCCATTATGCAGCTTCCGGACTAAATTACGTTCCAGATACGGTTGGGGATTTTAACCCGAATCAGCGGTTTGACGATTTCGTGGCTAAGCAGGCTGAAGCCCAGGACCCGTCTATTAAACAGGCGCCGCCCTCGATCCAAGAGCAAGTAATTGCGGAATTTAAAAAACAATTGGAACAAAAATTTAATTTGAAAGTTTCAGGCAATCCTTTATTGGGGGAAGTGGTGGCTGGGGCCGTGGCGGAGAAAATTAAAGACGGTTCACAGTCTTACCATAATTTTTTTCCCGTTATTTTTGCCGTATTTATAGTAATTTTACTCCGATCTATTACGTTTTTATTTGTGTGGCTCACGGAGATCGTTTGCTGGGCAATTTATAGGATATTATTGGCAACGGGTTTTTTCCGCATTGAAAAAGTTCAAGTAGAAGTGGATAAACTCCAAATCTAATTATTTATGGCTTCTGATTATTATCAAACTTTAGGCGTTTCGAAATCAGCATCAGCTGAGGAAATTAAACGTGCCTACCGAAAACTGGCTCACCAACACCATCCGGACAAAAACAAGGGCGATGAAAGCAAGTTTAAGGAAATCAACGAGGCATATCAAGTGCTTTCGGATCCGACTAAGAGATCGCAGTACGATCAGTTTGGTTCCTCTTATCAAAACGCTGCTCGCGGCCAAGGGGGAGCTGGCGGCTTTAATCCGCAGGATTTTGATTTTTCCAATTTTGCCCAGGGTTTTGGCCAGGATTTTGGTGATGATCCTTTTGATATTTTTTCCAATATTTTCGGCGGCAACTCAAATCGCAGACAAGCCAGAGCTCGGGGTGTAGATCTAGAAATGCATTTGAATCTAACTTTCGAAGAAGCGGTATTTGGCGTCGAAAGAGAAATTTCCATAGAAAAAACTGACGCTTGCGAACATTGTGAGGGTAGTGGAGCTGAACCGGGCAGTAAACTGTCCACATGTCCGAAGTGCCATGGCCAAGGACAGATCCGGGTCACGCGCCGGACCATTTTCGGCCAAATGGCAACTTCCACCACTTGTGATGAATGCGAAGGCCGGGGCAAGGTACCGGAGAGAGCATGTACAGTGTGTAAAGGTACGGGTCAGAAGCGCAAAGTCAAAACTTTAAAAGTGAAAATTCCAGCTGGGGTAGAAGACGGCCAGCGGATCCGCGTGCCAAATGAAGGCGAAGTCGGATATCGGGGATCAAATTTTGGGGATTTGTATTTGCAGCTGCATGTGGCCGGTAATTCTAAATTTAAACGTGAAGGCGCTACGATTTTTTCCGATTTGCCGATTAGTTTTTACCAAGCCGCACTTGGAACAGAAATCGAAGTGCAAACAGTAGATGGTAAGGTCAGCTTGAAAATTCCAGCTGGAACCCAGTCAGAAAAGATTTTTCGATTGAAAGGCAAAGGCGCGTACATCTTAAATGGTTCAGGACGCGGCGATCAACTGGTAACAGTTCATGTAGTCACCCCAAACAAGCTTTCGAAAAAAGAAAAAGACTTGTTTAAACAGCTTGCCTCCGAACGCGGCGAGAGTGTAAACGTCGACGAAGGGTTTTGGGATAAGTTTAAGTCTTGAAATAAAAACACGGCCCAAGTGGCCGTTTTTTATTTGGTGGGATGGGTGGGAATCGAACCCACGACCCTCTGCTTAAAAGGCAGGTGCTCTACCCCTGAGCTACCATCCCTCGTCGCAACTGCCTGACCTACGCAATTTCGTTTGCACGAAATGTGCTACGGTCAGCCGTTGCTCCTCTCAAAATCAAAGTGCAGAATATATGCGTTACTCCACTTTGATTTTGTAAAAGACCTAGTTATTATACAGATTTTGCGTGTAAAATCAAGGGCTTTTTGTTATAATACTCGTATGCCTACAGACCAAGAAGCTCATTTTTTACGTAAAGTAATACAACCCGGCCTATTGGGGCTGATGGACGGATCGGTTTCCACGCTTGCTCCATTGTTTGCTTCAGCGTTTGCCACTCACAA
>DATJFX010000018.1:0-12422 GCA_035495465.1 Candidatus Methylomirabilota bacterium | reverse complement strand
TATTACTTAGAGCTAAATGGTTAGCCTTGTTTAGCTTAGATAAAAAAACCCAAGAGCAATTATTTGCGGGTAGCATAATGTATGCATTGAGTCAAAATATTGGACTTGTCAATAAACTAGACGAATATTTATCAATATTGGAGGATGGTGTTGGTCCGGATGCTAATGAGAGGCAAATGTTTTTGGACGCACTAACGCGCAATCAAGAAATTATTGGAACGCAGGCAATCAGGCTTAAGTCGGAGGATAAGATTAATGGTTATATCAGCAATTGGCTGAAAGATTACATTAGTTATACTGATCCAAAATCATCAAATGGCGGAAGTTACGAATTAACCCAATATTTATTTTCCAGCCCGAATGCGAAAAATCTCAATCCTGCAGATAAAGAAAAATTAGTTCAGGTAATTAGCATTTATAATCATTTAAGATATCCAAACGTAAATAATACCGCAGTGGAAACCTCATTACCTCTACAAGCGAATATTCCTGTTCCTAGACCATCTACCCCGGCTTCTATGCCAGCAGGATCTGATTTTGAGAAAAAAATTGCTTCGGTAAGCGCCCCTGTTGTTTCTTCTGGTGCTCATGGCGTGGATTTGGATGCTTTGAAGCAGAGGATGCAACAGCAAACTCAGCCTATGCAAGCGCCAAAGGTAAGTCTTCCTAATCCTTCTGTGATCCCAGCAAGTAATATGGTAAAAACGCAGCCTGTGAAAATGACTGCTGAGGAAATCAAACGAGAAACTGTCACTCCTGAACTGCCAGCTTCGCCTAAAATTACCCCGGCTGCTGCTCCAGCCAAACCTGTGGCTCCGGAAATGCCTGTGCTAACCATGCGAAAATCTCCAATTCCATCCGAACCTATGCGCTCGAGTATTCCAGAAAGACGTATGGAAATGCCAAATCTAAATCGACAGGGTATCGGCTCTTTGAATCAAATCAAAGTAATTGATGATTTGAAAAAAATTGATATTAGTACTTTGCGATCCGGCCCCATCTCTTCCCAGGTTCAACTTATTAAGTCCAAAATTTTAACCTTAGCACAGTCGAATAATTTACTGCCGTACTATTCGGTAGTTGCCTTTGAGCAAAGTCCGTTGTTTCAATCTTACTTAATTCATGGTAACGCGAAAGTCGCCGGCGGAGTTTCTAGCGCGGATTTAACCCAAGAAGAATTTGAAGCTGTAGCGGATCTAAGAAAAGAGATTGAGAGGCTATAAAATACTTAAGAATAAAAATCCTAGGATAGATTATCCTAGGATTTTTTGTTATACTTATCGCATGCTTAAAATTGTTATTGATACAAATGTCGTGATCGATGCTTCGGAAGATTATTTTCGTTATGCCAACCGCATTATTGATTTGGTGATCGCAGGCCAGGTAGAAGCTTATGCAAATCACGCCACGCTAGCTGAAAATAAATTATTAGCCCGAAGAAAAATTCAAGATCCGGGGTATTTAAAAAAACTGGAATATTTTTTTGAAGTGGTGAAGCCAATTCAGACTAGTATCACGAAACAGGTGATCGAAGACCGGGAAGACGAAAAGATTTTAGCTTCGGCACTGAGCGCTCATGCAGATTTTTTAATTACTTCAGATAATCATTTATTGAAACTAGAAAAGATTAAACACACAAAAATCGTCCGACCGAATGAATTTTGGAGTGAATATGAGGACGAAGGGGAAGGTTGGATGAAGTGGATAAAGAATTTTATTGCTCCGGAAGCCTAATTTTGAAAGTTTAAGGGTTTGTGGTATAATATATAGGAAGCTAAACACTAAGAAACCAAAAGAAACATGCAGTTTGCCGTACCTCAATTTACTGACGTTGAAGACAAACTTATTGGGCCTTTTACACTGAAGCAATTTCTTATTGTGATGGCTTCCGGAGGGTTGATTTTGATGTTTTGGTCAATATTGCACCTTTCTTTTTTCTTTTTTATCTTCGCCCTGCCCACAGCATTTTTAGGGATAGGCTTAGCTTTCGGCAAATTTAATGGCCGGCCGGTATTTTTATACTTAGGCTCATTTTTATCATTTTTCTCCAAACCCCAAGTTCGGGTTTTTAAAAGAGAAGAGCCGACTGTAGTTATGAAAATGACTACCAAGAAGCCGGTAAAGCCCACAGAACCCATAATAACGGAAGGCACAGAAAGCCGCTTAAAAAAACTAGCGTATCTGCTTGACCAGAAAACTGAAGAAGAAAAAGCCCTACTACAGAAATAAAATATGGCACAAAACGACATGCAATCAGAATCTATGGCCGGTTCGAAGCCCACTGCCTCTACGCAGGAGTATTTAGATATTGCTGAAATTAAGGAAGATACCGTGATCCTTAAGAATGGTTCTTTACGCGCGGTGTTAGTGGTATCATCTACTAATTTTTCTTTAAAAAGTGTCGAAGAGCAGAATGCTTTAATTTCCGCGTATCAGAATTTTTTAAATGGCTTGGAGTTTCCTCTGCAAATTCTTATGCATTCTCGGAAACTGGATATTCATTCTTACCTAGATAAATTGCAGGCTGTCATGCAGCAGCAGACAAATGAACTTTTAAGATTGCAGACTCAGGAATATATCGAATACATCGGCAAACTTATCGAGTTTGCCAGTATCATGACCAAGACTTTTTATGTAGTCGTGCCTTTATCCACCGAAGCCACAAAAGAGGGAGTGTTTTCCTGGCTGACGAACTTGATCAATCCGGCTACGAAAATTTCAGGCAATCAGCAAAATTTTGATTTATCGAAAGAAGAGCTATCGAAGCGCGTTAATCAAGTGGCAAGCGGACTGGGTTCCATGGGCTTGAAAACAATTGTTTTAAACACAGAAGAATTAGTAGAACTGATGTATAACAGCTACAATTTAAGTAATGCGTCTCCGATTAAAATAAAAAATATTGATGATTTGGAGTTAACAGGGACAAAATAATATGGCGTTATTTGGAAACAATCAATCCGGACAAAATAGAGAGCTCCAGCATGAACTGGTGGAAAAAGAGCGGGAGTACCGCCGCGGTTTGGCCACCCTGCGGGATTTAATCGCGCCTTCAGCGTTTAAGGTGACGCAAAGCTATGTGGAAGTCTCCGGAAAGCTCGCGCGGTCATTTTTCGTGTTGTCTTATCCTCGATTTGTCTCCACGGATTGGCTGTCGCCGATAATCAATATGGACGTGGCAATGGATATGTCCATGTTTATATATCCCATGCAGACCGAAGAAATTATGAAAAAGTTGAAAAGCAAAGTCGGCCAGCTCGAAGCGAGCATGCGGCTCAGTCAGGAAAAGGGCAATGTCCGAGATCCTATGTTAGAAACAGCTTTTCAGGATGTAGAAGAACTTCGAAACCGTTTACAACAGGGTACAGAGCGATATTTTAGATTCTCGATTTATTTTACGATTTACGCGGATGATATTAAAGAATTAGACCAAATTTCCGCGACCTTAGAATCAGTCTTAGGCTCGAAACTGATTATAGCTAAGCCGACGATTCTTCAGATGGAACAGGGATTTAATTCCACTATGCCTTTAGGGAATGATGAAATCGCGGTGGCAACGAATATGAATACTGAACCGCTTTCGACAACGTTTCCGTTTGTCTCTTCAGAGCTTACTTCTAACGATGGAATCTTATACGGTATCAATCGGCATAATAACAGTTTGATTTTGTTTGACCGGTTTCAGATGGAAAATGCTAATTCCGTAGTTTTTGCCAAATCTGGTTCAGGTAAAAGTTATGCCGTAAAATTGGAAATTTTGCGTTCTCTCATGCTGGGTACAGACGTAATTGTGATTGACCCGGAAAATGAATATAAACATCTAGCTTCAGCCGTAGGTGGATCGTTTTTAAATATCTCCCTAAATTCCGAATCACGGGTTAATCCATTTGATCTTCCCCGCGCTATCGAAGGCGAGACCAATGAAGATATTTTACGCGCTGCGGTAATAAATCTTTTAGGCTTGATGAATCTAATGCTCGGCAAGCTGGATCCGACTGAAGAGTCGATTATGGATCGGGCGATCTGGGAAACTTATGCGAAAAAAGATATCACGGTAAATTCTAATTTTTCAAATATCGAACCGCCAACCATGCAGGACTTGGTGGAAATTTTATCCGGAATGGTCGGCGGCGAGTCCATGGCTCAACGATTAACCAAATATACGCAAGGAACTTTTTCCGGCATATTTAACCAGCCAACCAATATTAATTTAACAAACCAGTTAGTAGTATTTTCAGTCCGAGACTTGGAAGATGCGCTCCGGCCGATTGCTATTTATGTGACGCTAAATTATCTTTGGAACGTAGTTCGGTCCAGTCTGAAAAAGCGAATTTTGGTAATTGATGAAGCCTGGTGGATGATGCAGCACGATGACTCTGCTAAGTTTTTATTTGGCATGGCCAAACGCGCGCGCAAATATTATCTCGGGGTAACGACTATCACCCAGGACGTTTCGGACTTTTTACAGTCTCCGTACGGCAAACCAATTGTGACTAACTCTTCGATCCAACTTTTATTAAAACAATCACCAGCAGCAGTGGATTTGATCACTCAGACTTTCTTTTTAACAGAAGGGGAAAAGTATTTACTTCTGGAATCTGACGTCGGAGAAGGAATTTTCTTTGCAGGACTTAAGCATGTGGCCATAAAGATCATTGCGTCATATATGGAAGACCAGATTATTACCACGGATCCGAAACGCGCACTCGAAATCGAAGATGCGAAGAAACAATTGCAAGCCCAGCAGACAACGAATGAATAAAATTTACTTATGGCAGATCTTGATGAAGAATTAGCAGCCAGGGCTTCCGAAGAGGAAGCTAGAAAGCAAGAATTTGAGGCTCAGGCCCAGCAACAGCGTTTAGCTCAGCAACAAGAGGAGCAGGAAGAGTTTGAAGCTCAAGAACGGCAAAGCGCCGCCCAGAATCAAGCAGTAAATGCGGCCAGGCAATTCGCGAAAAATGAGGTAAAAAAAGTTGCGAAAAAAGCGATTTGGGAATTTATTTGGGGTAGTGCGCCTATCTGGGGACCAATAGTTGCCGTTATTTTCGGCACTCTAATTATAGGAATTTTTATTTTAGTAACCCTGATCTCGACTTGTAACCAAACGAGCTTTGGAGGTTTTGCAATCAGAGTTTTAGACAAAGCCAATCCGTTCGGCGGAGGCTTATTAAGCAATAGCGTGGATTCTGTTTGCAATCAGTTAACAGTTGTTACTCATCCGCCCAGTGGCGGTGCGGGAGCTACGGGATCCTTTGCGGGACTGGATATCGTTATCACGAGTGCTTATCGTGCCGGGGCGATCGTGGCAGGGACTACTAGGCCGTCAGCACACGGCCGCGGAGAGGCGGTAGATATCGCACTCCGCAACCCAACAGTACCTGAACATAGTAGTGATCCTCGGATTGCCCAATTGGTTCAGATCGCTAAATCCGCAGGCTTTACACCGGCAGCCGGAGACACGCTGGATGAATACACCACTCCCACGGAAGGAGCCAGCGGCGGACATATTCACGTCGAATTTAACACTTACGTTCAGAACGGACAGACTTATACTTATTGTGACAAGACTCCTGTAGTAACTCCGCCTGCGGACTTAGTTGCGTTAACCGGAGTATCGGTTGATCTTAGTTCAACCTCTGATCCGCGGGTCAGGCCATGCATGCTAGCTGCCGTACAAAAAATATTTAATGCCGCCGCCGCGGCCAGTACTCCATAAAATTTTATGAACAGACGCTTTGTAATAATTGCAGGAATTGGATTAATAATTTTATTAGGTTTGGGCGGGGCTTTGTATTTTGCTTACCAAAAACAACAATCTGCGCAGAACAAAGTTTCCGCAGGTCCCACTCTGAAAAAGATTTTAGATGATCAGGTAATTTCACCAGTTCCTTCGTTTAATAATGAAGCTGTTTGGTATTTCAATCGTCAGGGACAGCTCTTCCGAGTCAATATTGACGGTTCCGGTTTGTCCGAATTCGCTTTACCCGAAATTTCAGGAAGCCTCGGTACTGCTCTTTGGCCAAAAAGCGGTTCGGACTTTATAGCCATTACCTATGAAGGGGTAGACGAGCGGAAGTTTTATTACAACAGCACTTCTAAAGTTTATACAAATTTATCCTCAAACATCCAAAGTATTGATTGGCTTCCAGACGGACAACGCGTTCTTTATATCTGGAAATCAGGAGATGGTAAAAATCAATCTCTAGTTATGGCCAATTCTGATGGGACAGGTTTTAAGACGATTAAAGACGTATTCTGGCCGGATCTACTGGTAAAAGCGTCACCAGATGGGACTAAAGCCCTGCTTTATCGTTCAGAAGGGTCAGGGGATGTAAATAGTATTTATCTGGTGGATTTAACAAGCGGAGAAATTTCTACGGTTGTCGGGGAAGGACAAAACACCGCAGCGCTCTGGCTTGAAAACGGCACGCAGTTTATATATGAACAAAACACAAGCGCTGCTTATCCAAAATTATTTTTATACGATTTAGCCGCGAAGACTTCAGTGGATTTGAATTTGTCCACCAGTTTAAATAAAATTCTGCCAGATCCTTCGGGAACGAGTCTATATGCGGCAGTACCGAAATCTGATAATACAGGGGATAATTTTATCAAACTCGATCTAGCAACTTTAAAACAAGAGAATTATTTTTCGCCAGCCTCGCAAATAAGAGGAATAAACTTAATGCTTTTGGGCAATACTTTGTATTTTGTAAATTCTACTGACGGAAAATTATATAGTATAGAAAAGTAAATTTATATTACTCCGACGCGCTACGCGGTCGGAGTTCGACTCATTTCGGAGTCGAAAAAAAGCCCGACGCGCTGTGCGAGTCGGGCTTGCTTGTGTACGTATGGAAAGCGAGGCCGCAACGGACTTCGGTGTTCAAGTTGGGAACTTTGAACACAGTTGTACCGTCGCGGCCTATCCAACATCGACTGCTGTCGAGCCATTGGGATGGTGAGCTCCGCAGCGATGAAGGGACCTCGGTTTAGACCTTTAGAGAATCAGATTCCCAATGCGCCAAGCTTGCAGCTTGGTTACACTTTTCTGACTTTCTAAATGCCTAAGACGAGCCAATCCCTTCAGCTGCCTTGCGCAAGGCCAGAGAGATTTCTTTCTCCAGTTCCGGGTTCTCATGAATGACGCGCTTTACCACCTGAGGAACCATTTCAGATGATGTTGCTTTCGTGTTGAGCCGAACGACGCTCCCGTCCTTGTTGACGCCGATCGTGGAGACACGGAGGACTCCATTCTCGGGAAGAACTCCGTACTGGCGAAGTTGCGGCATAGAGCCATTGACGAGCCGCAGGTTGAGGACGACGATCACCGGATGGGTGAAGGGAACGAATGCTGCTGATGGTAGTGCCATTTCTGCCTCCGACTTTCAGCTAGGGGACTTGCGGGGTTACGATTCGCGCGCGGCCGCGGGCAGACCGGTGGACAGGTTGGCCTTGGCGCGCTGAACGGCTCGCAGGCGGCCATGGACGTTTATGATGTCCGCCCGCGTTTGCTTGTCCTCGGTAGGGAATCTGCTCGCTGCATTCAACGAATTGATCCCTTTACCGAACAGACGTAATTGCGCCGCTTCAGCGCGGTTGATGGGGGACATCTGCTCATTCTTGTGCATGTTCACTCCTCGGTTGATTACGACTACGACGCCTTCTGTTCCGTGAGCTTGTTGAGCCTTCCGGGAAAAGCGATCTCGGCGAGCTTCAGAATCCACTGCCCACGTTTGGTATTGTGTTCCGGGCCGCATGCCCACAATTCGACATGCTCCCAGGACAAAACACCTACGCGGCGCAGCCTCTGTACCGCCTCCATCTGTTCCATAGGCCCTCCTTTGGACTTTGGAATAACTACTAAACAGAACTAATTTTACAGAATCTTTATAAATTAGTCAAGTCACTCCAAATGCAGGACGCCAGCGCCAGCTATCTTTTGTTTCAGAAGTATGTGGGACGAAAGAGCAGGATCTTCTGCTAATAAATTTTCTGCATAAGAGCGGGAACGCTCCACGAGATCTATATTGTTTAAAGTTGCGATTTTGAAATTATATCCGGATTGTTGGGTGCCATAAAGGTCGCCTGAGCCCCGGATCTGAAGGTCAATTTCGGCCAGTTCAAAGCCATTGGATTTTTCTACCAGTGCCTGCAAACGCGGATTTTGGAAACTTTGCGGGTCATCGGAAAACAAAAAACAGTAAGACTTATGTTCGGATCTGCCAACCCGACCCCGGAACTGATGAAGCTGAGCCAGGCCAAATCGTTCTGCGCCTTCAATCATCATGACCGTGGCATTGGGCACATCTACCCCAACTTCCACCACAGAAGTTGAAACTAAAATATTTATTTCATTGGCGGAAAATTTTTGCATGATCGCTTCTTTTTCTTGAGGTTTCAGGCGGCCATGCAAAAGCCCGACCTTATATTTCGGAAAGATTTGTTCGGATAATTTTTTGTACTCTGCGGTCGCGGACTTTACGCCCAGTTTGTCAGATTCTTCGATCAACGGACAGATCACAAATATTTGCCTGCCGGCTTCTACTTGTTTGGCTATAAATTCATAAGCCTTGGTCCGATTGTCTTCGGACACTATTTTGGTAATAATTTTTTGACGGCCGAACGGCAATTCTTTCAGAATAGAGAGATCCAGATCGCCATATAGGGTTAAAGCCAGGGTACGGGGAATAGGGGTAGCGCTCATGGTAAGTAAATGCGCAGAAGAAATTTGTTTCAAGGCAGAACGCTGGGCTACCCCAAACCGATGCTGTTCGTCGACTACTACGAAAGAGAGATTTCGAAATTTTACTGTTTTTTCAAGCAGAGCGTGCGTACCTAAAATTATTTTGACTTTTCCTGATTCGATCTGCGCTAAAAGCGTGGCTTTCGAAACAGGGTTATTGCCAAGTCGGGCCTGGGATGACGTTAATAAGGCAATTTCCATCCCGTCAGAGGCATAAAAGTTTAATAGATTATGGTAATGCTGAGTGGCTAGTACCTCTGTGGGAGAAAGCACCGCGGATTGGAGGCCATTTTTAGCTACCACCCACATGCTTAGGGCGGCAATGATAGTTTTACCGCTGCCAACATCTCCTTCCAGGAGGCGGTTGGCAGGATAAGGCTTTTCGAAATCAGAGAGGATTTCTTGTAAAGCCTGGGTTTGACCGTTCGTTAACTGGTAGGGTAGCGAGGCGATTTTATGGGAGAGATCGGACGGGATGGTAATTTTTACAGTGTTTTTTTGTTGCCGGATTTTTTTATATTGGATGACCCGCAATTGGGTTTGAAAAATTTCATCAAAAGCCAGACGATTTTGGGCTTCGTGAAGAACAGGATAAGTATCCGGAAAATGGAAAGTTTTTATTGCTTTATCTAGATTCAAAAGTTTTTCAGATCGGATAATCTGGTCGGGTAAATATTCCGGGATGTAAATTTTGTCTAGATAAGTTTTAATGATACTTCGAAGCTGTTTTTGGGTAAGCGAGGCAGTCAGCGAGTAGAGAGGAACTAAGCGGGAAGTATGAATTTGCTCTTGCTTTATCTGTTCATAAATCGGATTTTGCAGCTGTAATTTATTTTTAGCCGTGGTAACTTTGCCTGAGAAAATAAACTCTTCGTGCGGTTTTAGGATTTTAGCTAAGAAGGGCTGATTGAACCAAACGCAAAGAATTGGACCCGTATTGTCTTCCACCAAAGCCTGAGTAAGTGTAAAACGCCGCGTCTTTGTACGAAAAGTTTTGGATTCTAAAACCTTGGCTTTAATATTGGCGGTTTCACCGAGTTTAAGTTCTGAGATTTCTGTAAATTTCGAGAGGTCATGATGAGCCCGGGGAAAATAAAAAAGTAAATCTTCTAAGGTATTAATCCCGAGGTTTTTTAAAAGCTTGGCTCGGGCCGGGCCAACCAAATAAAGCTGTTCAATGGGAGTTTTTAGATCAAACATTGTATCTATTATATCAAAAATAAAAACGGCGATCCGCCGCCTTATTATTATAACAATTTTCTGGTGCGCCCGCGAGGAATCGAACCTCGATTACAAGCTCCGCAAGCTTGAGTCCTATCCGTTGAACGACAGGCGCTCGTCGCAATTGACAGACATTACTATATCAAATTTTCAGTTTTCTGGCGAGTATGTCAGCAGTACTTTCTTGTTGATCCAAATCTTCTAAAAGATATTGAGACAATACTCGTTTAACCAAGAGGGGATCTTGGCTGCCCAACTGAACAGTTATGCGGTTATTGATATAAGTAGTAGTTTCGAAGTTTAAAGTTTTTACTTGAGGAGGGTTATAAACAATCCAGAACCGTTTGATTATTTTATAAGGATATTCCGTGTCCCCGATATGAATCCCATTTTTAGTGATTTTAGAAACTATTTCCCGCTGAGGTTGAGAAATAATTAAAAAGATCATAAGAATAATCAAGACAAAAGTTATAATTGTGATGATGTGTCTGTCATATAGTGCGAAAGCTAGAAGACCCAAAGATCCTAAACCGAAAAAAATGTACCAGAGAGCTGATCGCTTATGGGCCAGATGAGATGGGGATTTCCATGTCAAAGTTTCTGGAAGATTTGATTTTGGATTTGTTTTTTCTGGCATAAAATTATTGGCGGTGGGGGAGAGATTCGAACTCTCGGTCGGCTTTCACCGACTCCAGTTTTCAAGACTGGTGCACTAAACCACTATGCGACCCCACCTTAGGGTAGTTTTTCCCGCCATTGCTATTAAATATTTAATGAAGGCGGGATCCCGCCAATCACGGCGGGACAAGACCGTTCCCTTAAACCACTCGGGCACGCTTCCTCGTCGCAACTGACAAACCTTCGCGATTTTGCAAAAGGCAAAATGCGCTGCGGTTTGTCGTTGCTCCTCTCAAAATCAAAGTCTTTTTCGAATGCTTATAGGACTTTGATTTTGTAATCAGGATGGTTATATTCTAACATTTTTTAGCATCACGGAAAAGGCCATGACTTTCGTCATGGCCTTCCCGCATATGAGTTTCTTTCCTTGGAGGAATTTAATTATGGACTAAACCATAATTAGCAAATTTTTAGCGCCACGCTGGGCGATTTACTGAGAATCGGGGATAGTTACGGTATCAGAATCATCTGTTTGAATTGGTTTTACTTCGACTTCTGTGTCATCACCAGAAGTTTGCGGTTCTAGTATAGCAGTAATTTTCGTTGCGTAAGTTTTATTTTTCGTGACTTGACCTTCGATATCTACCAGTAAATCAACTTGCAGATCTTCAGGCTTGATATTTACATACACAGTATCATCAGTTAATGTAAATTTCGCACTGCCAACGCTGACATAGCTTCTGGTGGCTGCGGTGAGTTTACCATGGGCTGTGACCTGATCTGTTGTGGGTGGGGTGGTTGGGGTATTTACTGTACCGCCGGCGTCTTGAATATTTTTAATTGCTTCTTGCTGGGAGACCTGGGTATCAGCTGCGGCTTGTTCTAATTGGATTTTTACCTCACCCTCACTCTGAACCGATGCGGCTTGAAGTTTATTACTGATATCCGCAAGCTTATCAACAACTTTCGGTTGAGCAACTGCAGCTTTCACGGCAGCTGAGGTGTTTTGTTTAATATCTTTTACTGTTTGGGAAACTATCTTAGTCGCTACTTCGGAGGAAACCTTGCCTTGAGATTGCTGATCTAAAACTTGGGTTAATTCCTCTATGCGATTATCTGCGAATTTCAATTGCAGGGCTACTTGCTGATCTTCTGGAGTCAGTTTGAGTTGAACATTTTCTACTATTTTCTTTAATGGATAAATAGTCTGCCCCGGAACGCTCTGCAAAGCTGCTGCAGCGACTCCTAAGCTTAAACTGGCCATGATTAGAAAGCTTCCGAAAAAGCCCACACTTAAGCGCGCGATATGTGCAAATCTCGGAGTAAACCAACTAGCGTGTTTTTCTAACGCAGGGACAGAGATTCGATCGAGTATTTGGTTGCGAACACGAGATAAATCCGGGCTTGGAATTGAAGTGCGGGGAGTGGAATTAAGATTCGAGATAATGGTGAGATAAGGAGAAGTATCTTTATTTTTTTCCCAAATCGAAATATCTTTCTGCGCTTTTACTGCAGAAGCCATTTCTTCCATTAATTGTTCTAATTCCATCTCGTTCATAATGAATTTTTAAGTAGATCTTTAAGTCTCATAATGGCGCGGTGCTGAATTACCCGAATCGCCCCCTCGGTTTTATTTAAAATAAAAGCAATTTCGTCATTGGATAAATCTTCAAAAAATTTATATTTAATTACTTGCTGCTGCTCTCCTGTGAGCTGATGGAGGACGGGTAGAATTTTTTTCTGCTGTAATCCAGAATTTACGATATCGGCCGGATTTACTAAATCTTCTAAGCTGTCTGAAACTTCATCTAAAGATACAGTTTCCTTGCGGACGCGG